>CACZQT010000257.1 GCA_902783295.1 uncultured Lachnospiraceae bacterium | reverse complement strand
TCAGTCCCTCCGCATATCCCTGGATCAAGGCGATCGGTGTCTTGAGTTCATGGGATACATTCGAAAGGAATTGCCTGCGGCGGACATCCAGTTCTTCCTTTTCCTTCAGATCCGCTTCCAGCTGCCGGTTGGCCGCCTGCAGATCCCCCACTGCGATGTCCAGACTGTGGGACAGATGGTTTATATTCGCCCCCAGGATCCCGATTTCATCGGTCTCTTTTCCCTCGTAGCGTACGTTAAACTGCAGCTTTGCCATTCGGTCTGATATTTCAGAGAGTCTCAGAATCGGCCGGGTCAGAGAGCTGGTTACGAGGTACATCAGGATACTGCCGACCAGAATGGCAGCCAGGCCAACCGCCAGCAGGAAACGGCTGACCAGGGCTACGCTGTCGTGAATCCCTTCCATGGGCATGGCCATGAAATAAAACACATCATCTCCCACGTATCCCACACAGTCGATTTCATCATTTCCCATCCGGGTATTATATCCGCGGCAGATCAGATAGTCTCCTGTCTTCTCATATATTTCCAGATCCTCCAGGCCGTCGCCCGAATCAAAAGCCGCTTTCAGGAAATTCATTCTCTGGGAATGTGTGATATTGGTTGCGAAGACCAGATATGGCATATCCTGCAGGTTGTCGATCACCACGGTTTCCACACTGGTTCCACGAATGGACTTTTCCAGTTCCACCAGGGATTTTTCCGGGAATCCCTGCTCCGCACTGCCGGCAATCAGGGCAATCTGGCTGCGGATCTGAGAGCGCTTGCGGGAAATCGTATACGGTTCCAGACCGGCTCCTACCAGCAGATAAACCGCCAGTATCACAAACGCCAGAATACCGGTCACAAGCAGAGTATATTTAAAGCGGATGGACATTCCTCTGGTCCGTTTTTCATCCCCTGTGTTTCCGTATTCCGTCTCTTCCGGCGTTTTCCCCTCGTTATTCATCACGATTTCCTGCCCTTCTTACTCTCCCTGTTCCCGGATCCTTTTCCGCCAGCAGGAATGGCACATCGCCACATACGCGTCATTCCCGCCCAGCAGGAACTGGGCACCTTTTGTCACAACCTTCCCGTCAGCATCAATACGGGCATTCACGGTAGCCTTCGCCCCGCAGGAACAGACGGTTTTCAGTTCGGTAATAGAATCCGCCAGTTCCATCAGGCGCCTGGATCCCGGGAAGAAATTCGTCAGAAAGTCGGTGCGAAGTCCGAAGCAGAGTACCGGAAGATCCTTCTCGTCAACCAGTTCCCGCAGTTCGTCAATCTGCTCCGGTGTAAAAAACTGGCTCTCATCCGCGATAATTACGTCGTGTTCTCCGGCATTCCGGTAAGCCTCACGAATGCTCTGGTCCGGCAGAATTACGGTTGCTTTCTGCGACAGACCGATCCTGCTCTTCAGGAAATCCACGCCATCCCGGTCGTCCACAGAAGGTTTGATCAGCCAGACCGTCATTCCCCGTTCCTCATAATTGAATTTTGTTATCAGCGCCTGCGCTGTTTTGGAGGAGCCCATAACACCGTACTTAAAATATAATTTTGCCATTTTCCTTTTGTCCTGTTCCTATTACGTGTCCTCATCCGGATGAAGATCAGACACAAAACTATCCCGGCGAAACATCTTATTCTGCTTTTTTCTGATCCGCTTCCTGCAGCTCACGCATATGGGCACGCAGCCGGCTGATCACCATCTCGATAGCCACCTGGTTCCGCCCTCCTTCCGGAATGATGATATCCGCGTATCGTTTGGACGGTTCTACAAAAGCTTCGTGCATGGGCTTAACTGTCAGCAGATACTGCTGGATGACGGACTCCAGGGTACGTCCGCGTTCCTTGACGTCTCTCAGGATTCTGCGGAGAATCCGCACGTCCGCATCCGTATCCACGAAGACCTTGATATCCATGATATCTCTCAGCTGCTGATTTGCGAAAATCAGTATGCCTTCCACAATCAGAATGTTGGAAGGCACCACCAGCACAGTCTCCTCCAGCCGGTCATGAATAGAATAGTCGTATACCGGGCACTGGATTGCCCGCCCCTCCTTCAGTTCTTTAATGTGTTCCACCAGCAGGTCTGTCTCAAAAGCATCCGGATGGTCATAATTGAGCTGTATCTTTTCCTCCCAGGACATCTGATGATGCGCCCGGTAGTAAT
>CACZQT010000256.1 GCA_902783295.1 uncultured Lachnospiraceae bacterium | reverse complement strand
TTCCCACGTCTTTTCTTCGCCTGCACCCCAGTTCGCGTAAAGCCCTGTATTAATGGTCTTTTTCAGAAGTCCGTTCTTCAGCTGGACGGAAATGGAGTCTACCTCCTCCATGTAATTCGCCGCTTTCTTTTTTTTCGAGGCCGGGTCATAGACAACCGATCTGTGAAGGACAACCGTAAAGTACTGGTCTCCCCTGGCATATTGGAAAATTCTCTCCATGCTGCCGTCCGCGTCTTCATGGTCCATTCTGTTGATGGATCCGTTGCTGTTATACGTCACCTTCCAGCCCGGCTTTCCATCACTTTCATACTGTTCCATGGCAGTCGGCTTATTCTTTTTAAAAGAATACTTCATAGTGACAGTGCTGCTTTTTTTCTGACCATAGTCATATGTTTCTATGGAAACAGGATAAGCTTTTTTATACTTATACGTTTTCTTTGTATCTTTTTCCCACTTTTTTGTCTGGTAGTTCATTTCGTACCGGACGACGCTTTTGATCAGTGTCAGGTTCTCCTTACCCTGCTCCGCTGCTCCGCCGGCAGCCCGTATGCTGCACGTTCCCCCGGGAAAGCCTGCCACTGCGCAGGCTGCCAGAAGTACGGCCGCCCCCCTCAGAATCCGCTTTTTCAAAGTCCCTTCCGAACCGATTTTCTTTTCATGAACAAACCTTTTTTTCATTATCTGTTCCTCCTCCCCTAAAACAGGCAATTTTTTACAATGCGTGAGCGATCCGGCACTTTATGCCGCTGTAACCTGAAGTATTCCGGTGGTCCGGATTTCTATAAAACAAACCTCCATACCGGTAAGTCTATCTTATCTCAGCATGGAGGTTAGCGCAAGCCTTATGACATTTCTGTTTTCAGAGTCACATCGTCAAAATCCAGGCATGCTCCTATGTTATACTTGTATCACTATTCGGTTTTTGGTAAGCTGTAGCTGTCCGAAGCCACGCTGCCAGCATGCCGATGCCGTGGTAAGAAGCATCCCGGGATCTCTTCGCATGCCCTTCATACTGCCGGCATTATGCCCGGGGCTGCCGGGTTTCGGACGGAATGATTTTTTCACAAGGAGACAAATCATGGAAATTACAAAAGATATTCGTTATGCAGGAGTCAATGATCATCAGATCGACCTTTTTGAAGGACAGTATGTGGTGCCGTTGGGAATGGCCTACAATTCGTATGTTATTATGGATGAAAAGATCGCCGTTATGGATACGGTAGATCAGCATTTCACGGAGGAATGGCTGGCAAATGTGGCCGCGATCCTGGAGGGGAAGAAACCGGACTACCTGGTCATTCATCATATGGAGCCGGATCACTCCGCAAATATCCGGAACTTTATGGAGGCATATCCGGAAACCACAATCGTGGCCAATAGCCTGACCTTCACCATGATTGATCAGTTTTTTGATATGGATCCCGCCTGTAAGCGCCTGACTGTCGCAGATGGGGAGACTTTGAGCCTGGGGCGTCATGTACTGACCTTTGTATTCGCGCCGATGGTCCACTGGCCTGAGGTTATGGTAAGCTATGACAGTACGGATAAGGTTCTGTTCTCGGCAGACGGTTTCGGAAAGTTCGGCGCCAACGATGTGGAAGACCCGGAAGGATGGGCCTGCGAAGCACGGCGTTACTATATCGGAATCGTCGGAAAATATGGCCCGCAGGTACAAGCCCTTCTGAAAGCCGCGGCTTCTTTGGATATACAGATTATCTGCCCGACCCATGGACCGGTACTGAAAGATAATCTTGGTTATTACATCGACAAATATGACAAGTGGTCGTCTTATACGCCAGAGGATGAAGGAATACTGATTGCCTATACCTCTGTCTACGGTCACACAAAAGAAGCTGTCCTGAAATTCGCGGCTATGCTGCGGGAACGTGCATGCCCGAAAGTCTCCGTGATGGATCTGGCGAGAGACGATATGCCGGAAGCGGTGGAGGATGCCTTCCGTTACAGCAAGATCGTGCTGGCAACCACTACTTACAACGGCGAGATTTTCCCCTTCATGCGGGATTTCATCCTGCACCTGACTGAAAGGAATTTCAAAAAACGCACCGTCGCCTTTATTGAGAACGGCACATGGGCTCCTCAGGCTGCCAAGGTCATGAAGGAAATGCTGTCCGGCTGCGAAAATCTTACCTTTGCAAAAAATACGGTCACCATTCGCTCCGCTCTGAAAGCCGACAGCGTGGCGGCACTGGGAAAACTCGCCGACGAACTCTGCCGTGAGTATATTGCCCAGTCCTCTGAACTGGCGGAAAAGAACGACAGCTCTGCCCTGTTCAGAATTGGCTACGGTCTGTATGTAATCACCAGCAGCGACGGCCTCCGCGACAACGGATTTATAGGAAATGCAGTCATCCAGGTATCCAGTGCGCCGCAGCGCATCGCTGTCTGCATCAACAAGGCGAACTACAGCCATGATGTCATCAAGGCGTCCGGAATCATGAATGTCAACTGCCTCTCTGAAGAGGCACCGTTCTCCATCTTCCAGCAGTTTGGCTTTCAGTCGGGCAGGGACACCGACAAATTCGAGGGCTGCAGCCAGATGCTTCGTTCCGATAACGGACTGGTGTTTTTATCGAAATATATCAATTCCTTTATGTCGCTGAAGGTGGAGACTTACACCGACCTTGGCAGCCATGGCATGTTCCTCTGCACCGTAACCGAAAGCCGCGTCATGAGCGATGTCGAAACCATGACATATAATTATTACCAGAACAACGTGAAGCCGAAGCCCGAAGCCACCGGAAAGAAAGGGTTCGTCTGCAAAGTCTGCGGTTACGTCTATGAAGGCGACGAGTTGCCGGCAGACTTCATCTGTCCGCTCTGCAAGCATGGTGCCGAAGACTTTGAACCTATCGGATAAGCAGCAGAAACAAAAACTGTAAAAAATACCCATGAAAGAGTCAGGACCACCGGCTAAGCCGGTGGTCCTGACTCTTTCATGGGTATTCTGAATGGCCAGGGCCATACGATTTCTAACGTCGCCTTCCATTCCGATTACCCGGTCTGCGGCGTGGGCATGGTCGGTATAAATCTGCATACCGTTTCCGGCTGGCGGTTTTCAGGACCGCTGCTCCATCATTGAGCGACTTCGGCATAATACTCCCAACACGCTTTGAACGTGCGTCTTCCAGCTGAGAACCAGGTATCCTGAACCAAGACGATGGGAGCGTCACCCCTGCCGGCCATGATCCGGCATCTGCAGATGTGAGTAGGCTGGGTGGATGTCGAACCCACTGTGTCCGAAGACAGGGGATTTACAGTCCCCCGCGTTTGCCGATTCGCTCAGTTCGTATGAGGACAGATAAACAGTGTTGCGGATCATGGTTTTTGGGCTCTTTTCGTTTGTTTCCTGCATTGTAACACGGCTGGCGCTGCGTGTCATTCTCCCTGCAGGAGAACGATTTTTACAGTTCCTTTACTTCTCCTTCAGCCGCCAGCAATTTGTCCAAAAGCTCAGCCAGCGTCTGCTTTTCTTCTGCTGACAGCCGGTCGAAAATCCCTCTGAACATTTCCTGCCGTTCGTCCTCGACCTCGGCAGCCCGTGCCTGCCCCAGTTCCGTCAGGAACAGCAGTGTTGCCCGGCGGTCTGCCGGATCCGTCTCCCGTTTGATATATCCGTTTCCTTCCAGCTTGTCGATCAGCTCCGAAGCAGATGACTGATTGATGCCTATTTCTTCACAGATTGCTTTCTGCCGGATACCTTCCGGATGCTTTCCGATCATAATCAACAGGTGCTCCCTGGAAAGCGGGGGACGCCTTCCATGTCTTCCATGACCTGCAGGATGGTCTTCATATCTGCGATGCTCAGCACACCTGGCCATTCCCATATTTCCATCACCACAGAGCTGCATTCTGTGTTCTCTCTTCACATATCCGTGAGGCCCGTGCGGCGGCA
>CACZQT010000255.1 GCA_902783295.1 uncultured Lachnospiraceae bacterium | reverse complement strand
TGCCCTCTTTGGTTCTTCTGGATCTCGGGCTTCCGGACGAAGACGGTCTCATGGTCATGGGACAGATGAAGATGTCCCGCCCCGAAATCCCGGTTGTAGTGGTTTCCGCCCGCATCTGGGAAGAGGAAAAGGTGAAGGCGCTGGATATGGGAGCTGACGACTATATCATCAAGCCCTTCGGAGTTCCGGAACTGCTGGCACGTATCCGGACAGCCCTGCGCCATGCCGCAGCCGCCAACAGGGCTCCCAGGGACGGGCAGGAAGATGTTTTCTCCCAGAACGGTCTGACGCTGGACGTGCCCCACCACCGGGTTACGCTGGACGGAGAGACCATCCATTTTACAGCACATGAATTTCAGATTCTGGAACTGCTGCTGCGCCATAAAGGCCAGGTTCTGACTTACGCATGGATGATCCATCAGATCTGGGGCACCTATATTGCTACAGACAATCAGATCCTGCGGGTGAACGTAGCGAACATAAGAAGAAAACTTCACGAGGATCCGGCCAATCCCAGATTTATCCAGACAGAACTGGGCGTAGGCTACAGACTGATAGACGGAGAATAACGTATGGAGATTCTGCACGCGTGGCTTTCTTCATGATCATTTGTACAGAAACTGCATGGGAGGCAAATATGAAAGATCATTCCGGAACCACCCACACGAACGCCGCCGGGAGAACAGCTGTCATGAAAGAACTCCGGGAGCTGCGCCTGATCAATTTCCTTTTTTTAACCGCAGCCGGCCTGGTGAATGCTTTTGGAGTCACCATGTTCCTGTACCCTGTCAAACTGTACGACAGCGGAATTTCCGGCCTGTCCATGCTCCTGGACCAGGTCACGGCGCCTCACCTGACGCTGTCGCTGTTCCTGATCCTGCTGAATATCCCTGTTTTCCTTTTCGGAATGAAAAAGCAGGGCGTTTCTTTCACGCTTTACTCAATCTATACCATCGGCGTTTACTCCTTCATGTCGTTTATGATCATGAATGTCCTGCCCATTGATATTTCCTTTGTTTCCCCGCTGGCCGGATCGGATCTGCTGCTCTGCGCGATTTTCGGCGGTGTCATCTCAGGCGTCGGAAGCGGATTGACAATCCGCTTCGGCGGAGCAATCGACGGAATGGATGTACTTTCCGTGATCTTTGCCAAAAGAATCGGTATCTCTATCGGTTCCTTTGTGATGGTCTTCAACACCTGTCTGTATGTGACCTGCGGAATTATCATTCACAGCTGGATTCTTCCGCTTTACTCCATCGTAACGTATTACGTCGGATCCAAAACCGTTGATTTTATTG
This sequence comes from uncultured Lachnospiraceae bacterium, assembly GCA_902783295.1. Classification (GTDB taxonomy): domain Bacteria; phylum Bacillota; class Clostridia; order Lachnospirales; family Lachnospiraceae; genus UBA3305. The sequence goes on along the minus strand of CACZQT010000255.1, from coordinate 2,941 downwards.
TGGAAGGTTTCGACCGTTCAAAATGCGCCATGATTGTAACGACAAAGTCCGATGCCATTTCAAAAAGCCTCTCCGAAAGCTTCCAGGCGAGCGGTACCATTGTCAGCGCAATCGGAGGATACTCCAGAGAAAGCAAGCAGATCTTATATTTTATTGTTAACCATTTTCAGATTAACAAACTGAAAAAAATCGTGTTTGAAATAGACCCGGATGCCTATATTTCCCTGCAGGATGTTTCCGACATCATAAAGAAACGCTCGTCTTCTGAAGAATAAGGCGCGAAAGGGTGAGAGGGACAGAGGAAGGACAGAGGGACAGTCCCCTTGTCATTTTGTGACAAGGGGACTGTCCCTCTGTCCTTCATAAATCCACAGGGGAGCTGTCTCATCATAAATATCTTGAAGTTATCAAATGATTTTATATAATAGAATTATGACCCTTCAAAATGTGCCTGCCGAACCGTGATATGGGTCCGGCGCAGCCGTGTTCGTCCGGAAACCGAGCGGGGGTGTGACAGTGATGGATATCAAAAAGTGGAAGCCAGTGCGAACATTCTTTACGTTTCTGTGCCTGATTCTCTGCCTCCTGGCTGCTGGATGCAGCAATGTAAAAGAGCCGGGAAAGGAAAACGGCAGCGATGCCTCCGGCCTTGTGATCGGCTTTTCGCAGCTGGGCAGTGAAAGCGCGTGGAGGCTCGGAAACACCGCCAGCATGGAAAACGCAGCTGCGGCGCATGGCATTAACCTGGTAGTGAATAACGGCATGCAGAAGCAGGAGAACCAGATCACGGCCATCCGGTCCTTTATCGCCTATCAGGTGGATGTGATCGTCTTTGCTCCGATCGTGGAGGATGGCTGGACAAATGTCCTCCAGGAAGCAAAGGATGCCGGGATCCCGGTCATTATGATGGACCGTGTGATCAATGTCAGGGATTCGGATCTTTACAATGCATATATCGGGCCCGATCATTATCAGGAAGGCGTCAATGCGGCTAAATTCCTGATCCGGAAATCGGAAGAACTGCAAAACGAAAAGATCCGTATCGCGGAGATTTCGGGGACAGAAGGCTCCAGCCCGATGATCAGCCGTTATAAAGGCTTTCACGATCTGATTGACAACAACGACCGGTTCGAAGTTCTGGAAACCATTTCCGGGGATTTCCTGAGGTCCAAAGGCAGGGAATGCATGGAAAGCCTGCTCAGGAAATATCCCGACCAGATAGATGTCCTGTATTCCCATAACGATGCCATGACTCTGGGCGCAATTGAAGTGATGGAGGAGCATGGAATAAAACCGGGGAAGGACATCGTAATCATCTCGGTGGACGGTGAACAGGCAGCGATAGATCTGCTGAAGGAAGGCAAGATCAACTGCGTCGTAGAATGTTCACCGATGCTGGGGGAGGCGGTCATGGATCTGGCTGAAAAAATCGTCAGCGGGCAGGATTATCCGCGGATCACCCGTCCGGAGGAAAGTGTTTTTACCGAATATGACGACCTTTCAGACCTGCCTCCGAGGGAATACTGATGATGAAAAAGGATCATAAAAACAGTCTTGCCGGGCAGATCCGCTTTTTTACCCGGCTGAACATGATCATACTTTCTATCCCGGTTATCACAAGCCTTGCAGTGACAGCGATGTACGCATTATCTTTCCAGCAGTCTGTCTCCATGATGGGAAACGTTGCCGGACTGAGGCCTGTCGTGGAGGAAGAGATTCCCGAAAGGCTGTGGTCGGTGATTGCCGGGCGGAGCAGTTTCAGGGAAAGCGGCGTAAACGAGGCTATCCGACAGGTAAATGATTCTCTGGACAGTTTTCTCCTGCAGATGAAGGAACGCAAAGGAACGAGCATCACGGTGGCCCGGCGCACCATGGATACACTGGCCGCCTATTCCGCCCGGATCGAGCAGGATATGGCAGACGAAAAAATCCCGGTAACCGTCAGCGAAAAAACACTGGAGGAAGTGCGGTCTGTTGCCTCCCTGGTGGGGGATATGCTGGAAGGTTTCATCGATGACGAGGCACTCGAGGTCTACCGGAAAAATGTATCCTTCCAGCGGTCCGCCATCTATGTCATGGGTCTTAGCATTCTTCTGATGGCGGCGGCGCTCATCGTCTCGGACCTGGCTACGCGCCGCCAGACAGAGTCCATGAAAAGTTCCATCCGGCATCTGGAGCTACTGACAAAGAAGCTTGCGGAGGGAAATCTGCAAGCCCGCGTCGAAACCGTTCCGGTGGAAGAACTTTCCACACTGACGAGAGACGTAAACTCCATGGCAGAACAGCTGGAAGACCTGATGGAGCAGAACCGCAAGAAGCAGGAAAACCTGAAAATCGCGGAGCTCCGTACCCTGCAGGCACAGATCAACCCGCATTTCCTGTACAATACCCTGGATACGATTGTATGGCAGGCGGAATCCGGAAAGAATGAGGAAGTTGTCGCCCTGACAAAGGCGCTGAGTGATTTCTTCCGCAGTTCTCTTTCCTCCGGCGAAGACTGGGTAACCGTCGAACAGGAGCTGAAACATCTGAACGGCTACCTCTCGATCCAGAAAACGCGATACAGGGATATCCTGAATTATGAGGTGGTGGCGGATGCGTCCATCTATGAGTATAAGATCGTAAAGCTTCTTCTGCAGCCGCTTGTGGAAAATGCTTTATACCACGGCATTAAATACCGCCGCGGCGGAGGCGTGATCCGCGTACATGGAACGCTTCAGGACGGGATGCTGCAGTTTGAAGTGCAGGACAGCGGCTGCGGCATGACGCCCGAAAGGATGGAAGAAGTAAGAGAAACCATGCGCCTGGGACGGCAGCTGCGCCGGAATCCGAATGAACCGGAGCCCGGCGGCGGGTTCGGACTTTACAATGTAGATCAGAGAATAAGACTGTACTATAACCAGGATTCAGGCCTTCAGATCGAAAGCGGTCCTGCGGGCAC
>CACZQT010000254.1 GCA_902783295.1 uncultured Lachnospiraceae bacterium | reverse complement strand
TCCCCATGCTGGTAGGGACTCATCGTACCGGGGTCTACGTTGATGTACGGATCCAGCTTCTGCGCCGCGACTTTGAGTCCCCGGGCCTTCAGAAGCCGGCCCAGGGAGGCCGCCGTGATGCCCTTGCCGAGGCCCGATACCACGCCGCCGGTGACAAAGATGTATTTCGTCATACGTCAGCACCTCAGTTGTTATTCTACCGTAACGCTTTTTGCCAGATTCCGGGGCTTGTCCACATCGAGCCCCCGGTTCACACTGGTGTAGTATCCCAAGAGCTGCAATGGCACCACGGCCAGAGAAGAAACAAAGTGTTCGTCGGTTTTCGGAATGTACACTGTGAAATTCACGGAATCTTCCACGGCAAAATTCCCGTTCGTGGTTATACCCATCAGGTACGCACCCCGGGATTTGCACTCTGCCATGTTTGCGATCGTCTTCTCAATCATCCGGCTCTGCGTCAATACGCCGATCACCAGAGTGTTTTTCTCAATCAGGCTGATCGTACCATGCTTGAGTTCACCGGCGGCATAGGCTTCGGAATGGATATAGCTGATTTCCTTCATTTTCAGACTGCCTTCGAGGCTGATCGCGTAATCCAGGCCGCGGCCGATGAAGAAGATATCATGCGCGTTGGCTATTTTTGAGGAGAACCACTGAAGCCTCTCCTTATCCTCAAGTACCCGTCCTATCTTGTCCGGGATCCCGAGAAGCTCTTCGATCATATGCCCGTACTGCTCCCTGCTGACAGTTCCTTTTACCAGCGCCATCTGCACCGCAAATGCGTCGAGAGCTGCCAGCTGGGCGCTGTATGCCTTCGTGGTGGCCACGGCGATTTCCGGACCGGCCAGGGTGTAGAGCACATGATCCGCCTCGCGGGCTATTGTGGAACCGACCACATTGACCACCGCCAGGGTGATTGCGCCCCGCTCCTTCGCCAAGCGCAGGGCAGCAAGGCTGTCTGCCGTTTCACCTGACTGGGATATAACGATCACAAGCGTGTTTTCATTCAAGGGCATGCTGCGGTAACGGAACTCGGAAGCCAGTTCAACCCTTACCGGGATTTCTACCATATCCTCGATCACATACTGTGCAGCCATGCCCACATGCCAGGCGGAACCGCAGGCTGTAATCACGATCTGGGAAAGGGAGCGGATGATTTCATCCGTAATCCCGGCCGCGGTCAGATCGATCCTTCCTTCCTTGATCAGGCTGTTCAAAGTATCCCGTACAGCAGCAGGCTGCTCATGGATTTCCTTAAGCATGAAATGCTCATACCCGCCCTTTTCCGCGGCTTCCGCATCCCAGGTAATTTCGGTCACGGGGAGGGCAACTTCATCACCGTTCAGATCAAAGAATTTTGCGCATCCGGGAGAGAGACGGGCCACCTGCAGGTTTCCGATATAATAAACGCTGCGGGTGTACTTGAGAATAGCAGGCACATCCGACGCCAGATAGACCGCGTTTTCCGCCGTGCCGATAATGAGGGGCGAATCTTTCCTGGCAGCGAAGATTTCTTCCGGATAATCCTTAAACATCAGGGCCAGGGCATAACTGCCCCGCACGCGGACCATGGTTCGTGTAATGGCGTCCACAGGACCGATCCGGTATTTCTTATAGTAGTAATCCACCAGTTTCACGACAACCTCCGTATCGGTATCGCTGTAAAACTGGTATCCGTGGCGCAGCAGCTTTTCCTTCAGCTCGCCGTAGTTCTCGATGATGCCGTTGTGTACGCCCACTACGTCACTTTCGACTTTTCCGCTGCCGGAACAGTTGCCGCTGACGTGGGGATGCGCGTTTATCAGGCTGGGATCTCCATGCGTTGCCCAGCGGGTGTGCCCGATGCCGCATGTTCCGGGCAAAGATCTCCCCTGATCCGTTTTGTCCGCAAGGTGATACAGCTTCCCTGTAGCTTTCACCACTTCCGTCAGGCTGTTTCCTGCCCGCACTGCCAGCCCCGCCGAATCATACCCTCTGTATTCCAGCCGCCTGAGCCCGTCCAGCAGAATTGGCGCCGCCTGTTTTTTCCCCGTATATCCTACGATTCCACACATGGCTCCCTTGCCTCCTGTC
>CACZQT010000253.1 GCA_902783295.1 uncultured Lachnospiraceae bacterium | reverse complement strand
GGGACAAGGTACACGTCCCCCTGTCCCATAACCACACCCCTTCCGGGGTTACATTCTGTCTGTTATTCTTCCCAGTTATGATATACATTCTGGACGTCATCGTCATCATCCAGAAGATCCAGCGTACGAGTAATCATCTTGATGTCCTGCTCATCCGTCAGCTTTACATAAGTCTGAGGGATCATGGTGACATCCGCTTCCATCATGGGGATTCCCTGCTTTTCCAGATTTTCCCGTACTTCTGAGAAATCATCCGGATCCGTCAGGATCTCGTAGCTGTCTTCTTCCTCGGAAATATCTTCCGCGCCGGCTTCCAGAGCGATCATCATCAGATCGTCGAAATCCATGTCGATCTCTTCCTTGTCCAGGATGATCTGGCCTTTTTTGTCAAACATGAAGGAAACACAGCCCTGAGCGCCGACGTTGCCGCCGCCTTTTGTAAAAGCGTTTCTCACGTTGGAAGCCGTACGGTTCTTGTTATCCGTCAGGGTCTCTACGATAATCGCCGTGCCGCCGGGGCCGTAGCCTTCATAAACTGCCGTCACATAATCCACACCGGCGCCTTCACCGGCCGCCTTCTTGATGCTTCTGTCGATGGTATCGTTCGGCATGTTGTTGGCTTTGGCCTTGGCGATGCAGTCACGAAGCTTGCTGTTGTTCGCAGGATCCGGGCCGCCTTCTTTAACCGCCACCGCGATCTCACGGCCGATGCGGGTAAATACTTTGCCCTTTGCGGAATCGTTCTTTTCCTTCTTGCGCTTGATATTCGAAAACTTGGAATGTCCGGACATAATACTTTGCTCCTTAAAAATGAATGAAATAACTATGTTATTCTAGCATGTTTCCCGAAGGATGACAAGGGGCAAATCTGTCCGTCAAAGCAGCCCGGGAATGAACAGCGGTACAAAAACGATCAGCAGGAAGACCAGGATAAGCCCGATCAGGTACGGCACCACGGCCTTGCTGATTTTCTCGATCGGCAGCCCTGTAATACCGGTGGCAACAAACAGGTTGATGGCCACCGGCGGAGTAATCATGCCGATGGCAATGCCGACTACGAACAGGATTCCGAAATGCAGCGTCGATACCCCCAGTGCGCGCACCAGCGGAAGAAATACCGGCGTCAGAATGATGATGGCTGAAGACGTCTCCATAAACACCCCTGCAATCAGGATGATGACGGAGATCAGCAGCATGATCATGTATTTATTGGACGAAAGGCTCAGAACTGCAGCCGAAACCGCCTCCGGGATGTGCCAGTTGGCAAGCACCCAGCCGAAGGGGCCGGAGCAGGCGATGATGATCATGATAACAGAGCTCGTCTTGGCAGAACCCTTCATGATCTCAAACAGACCTTTCCAGGTCAGGTCGCGGTATACCAGTTTGGAAACCAGCACCGCGTACACCACGGCAATGGCAGCTGCTTCCGAAGGTGTAAAATATCCCGAAAAAATTCCGCCGAGGATGATCAGCGGCATCAGAATGGCCGGAACTGCCTTCAGGAAAGAAGTCCAGATCGTCCTGGGGTGGAATTTCATTCCCTTAGGGTATTTCCACGCATATGCCTGCCTGAGGGAAATCACTATCAGCACGGTTCCCATCATGATGCCCGGGATAAAACCGGACTTAAACAGCCGGTTTACGCTCTCTTCCGCTATTACTGCGTAAAGCACCATGGGAACGGAAGGCGGAATCACGACTCCGATCGTACCGGCAGCCGCTACCAGGGCAGCAGCGGAATCCTCCCGGTATCCCCTCTTTTTCAGTTCGGGAACCAGCGTAGCCCCTACCGCAGCCGTCGTGGCGGCACCGGATCCGGAGATTGCCGCAAAGAACATGCCGGCCAGAACCGAAACGACAGAAAGGCCGCCCCGGATAAATCCAAGAAAGGATTCGCAGAATTCCACCAGGACTTTGGAAATCTTTCCTTTCGCCAGAAGATCCCCTGCCAGGATGAAAAACGGAACCGCAATCAGGCTGAAAGAATCACAGCTCTGGAACATCCGCTGCACTACGATCATCATTTTCTGATCACCATAGCCGGCAAACATGGTCAGAGCTGACGCACTGCAGATCGCAAAAGCCACCGGGACGCCAAGGATGAGAAGCAGAATAAAAGCGCCGAACAGGATCAGAGTCATTTGTCTTCCTCCTTCCCGTTCCGGAAATTCCGGATTTCATCCAGCAGCATCACCACGGCATGAAAAATACAGATTCCCATGCTGACGGGCACGACCATAAACACGTATTTCATTTTGATGGGAATGGCCGTTGCTGTCTTTTTAAGGTTCACCGCATACCTGCTTCCGTACCAGCACAGCAGAATAAACAGCGCCAGGCAGATCACCTGCACAAGAATGCGCATGACCTTCTCTGCCCTGCGGGGCATCATCTCCTGCACAAAAGTAATGGCGATATTTCCGGAATGCCGGTATACACAGGTGGCCCCGAGGAATGTCGACCAGATCAGAAGGTAACGGGTCGCTTCCTCCGACCAGGAAAGAGCGGTAAACCATGTACGAAAAATGATCTGCGCGGTGGTGAGAATCACCATCGCGCCGATCATAAATACGATCAGGATCCCACAGACCTGGTCCAGGATTTCGCTGATCTTATGTAGTGCCTTCATTATTTGGCAAGCTCCTCATGGATGCGGTTGATGTAATCGGCATACTGCGGATAAGCATCATATACAGTCTGAACAGCTTCACGGAAGGAATCGATGTCAGGATCTTCTACGACTTCTACGCCGTTCGCCTTGATGGCTGCCAGCTGATCCGCTTCCTGATCCGCAACCCATGCACGCTCGTACTCGGCCGCTTCCTGGGCGCACTCCACAAAGATCTGCTGAGTGGCTTCATCCAGTTCATTGAACTTGTCCAGGCTCATGGTGATGATAGCGGTCGAATAGCTGTGGCGGTCCAGAGTCACGTACTTCTGGTTGTAATCCCACAGGCCGTAGGAATAGATCACGTTGATGGGGTTCTCTTCGCCTTCGATGGTGCTCTGCTGCATAGCGGTCAGCGCATCGCCCCAGGCCATGGGAACAGCGTTCACGCCCAGTGCCTTGAACGTCGCGGTGTACACTTCGTTTTCCATCACGCGGAGCTTCAGACCTTCTACGTCAGCCGCGCAGGTTACGGGACGTACAGAGTTGGTGATATTCCGGAAACCGCGCTCTGCATAGGCAAGGCCTTTCAGGCCGGCATCTTCCAGTGTATCCAGAAGCTCACGGCCGATTTCGCCGTCAAAGATCTTATAAGCTTCTTCACCGTTGGCGAACAGGAACGGCATGTCCAGGACGCCCATCATCTGGGAGAAGTTCACGAACGGACCGGCTGTGATGATGCCCATGTCCAGCATGCCCATGGACATGCTGTCCAGCATATCGGATTCACCGCCCAGGGTGCCGTTCGGATAGATCTCGATCTTGTATTCGCCGCCGGTCTTTTCGCTCACGAGTTCAGCGAATTTCTCCGCCGCTACCTGGAAAGAATCCTGTTCATTCACGGTAGTACCCAGCTGGAGAACGGTTTCAGCCTTCACGGTACCGGCAAAGCCAAGAGCCAGAACTGCGGCCAGAGCCAGAAGCTTGGTTGCTTTTTTCATGTTTATTACCTCCTGTAATAAGAAATAGGTTACAAAACCACAGTTTATCACGTTGATGTAAAAAATCAAGTTCTTTTCTTAAAGTAAACAGCCTGCAAAAGCACTTGTACAATGCACAAAAACGAAACTTATCTCCCGGTCATCATCTGAATGATCTCTTTATCCGTCTCTCTCATGCCGATTTTTCCAAGACGGCTGATATTCCGGATTGTGTTTTCCACTCCTTTGACAACGAGTCCGTCTCCGCCCAGGAACTGCTGGCCCTGGCGGAACATTTCAAATCCAAGGATCCCCGCATCCACGGCAGCGGCGATTTTGGCAGCACAGGAAGATTTTGCCCCGTCACACACAATTCCGGAAGTAATCGCAAGCGCATTCACCACGGTATGAGCAATTTCCCGGAATCCGCCGCCGTGCAGGTATGCAATACCGGCCCCGGCTCCCGCCCCTGCGCTTACCGCTCCGCAGTAGGCAGACAGCCTGCCGATTCCTTCTTTTTCATGCAGCGTCACAAGATTGGATACCAGGAGGGCCCGGTATGTCCTGTCCTTGTCAGATCCAAGTTCCCGGGCATATTCCAGGACGGGAATGGAGGCCGTAATCCCCTGGTTGCCGCTGCCGGAATTAATAACCACAGGCAGTTCGCAGCCGTTCATCCGCGCATCCGATCCTGCAGCTGCTTTTGCCTTAGCCCGGATGTGGATATCATCGCCGTAAGCCTGCAGAAGCACCTTGCCGATATTTGCCCCGTAGGGTTTCCGAAGCCCTTCTTCTGAAATAGCTGTATTCATGGCAATCTGCCGGTCCAGAACCTGCACAACATCCGGCAGCTCACAGGTATCCGCAAAATCCACGATATTCTCGATGGTCAGCAGGGAATAATCCGGCATATCCGGATCCTCTTCCTCCTTCAGTTCCCTGCTGAAAACAGTCTCCCCGTCTTTCTGTATCATCACAATATTCGTATGCTTCCCTGTGGTCCTGGCTGTGACAGTATGGATTCCATCCGTCATTTCGACTTCGATGTCCAGTACGAAATCCGATTCCAGAGGAAGTACTTCGATGGAAGTCTTTTTCATATACGCATCAAGGCCGGATTTCTGTTCCTCCGTCACGTGAGCGATCACTTCCAGCTCCGCCTTTTCATCGCCGTACAGAATACCTGCGGCTGCGGCTGCTTCCATTCCTCTTTTTCCGTTTGTGTTCGGAACAATAACGCTCTTTACATTCTTAATGATATTTCCGCTGGCTTTCACCAGTACGCTTTTCGGCAGCGCGCCGAGTTCTGCCCGCGCCTTTGCCGCGCAGTAAGCTATGGCAACCGGTTCTGTACAGCCCATGGCAGGGACCAGTTCCCGTTCCAGGATCTTTACATACGCCTTATAGGTCTTGCTGTCTCTCTTCATTCTCAGATTCCCCGCTCATCCCGTACACCACACCGGCTGTGTCTGTCTCAGCTTTTTTTCTGATCTGCCTGCCGGCTGCATTTCCCTCCGTCAGTTCCTGTTTTCAATTCTGATTAATAGCAAAGCCGTGATTCATGGGACCTGATCCGGCACCTAAATCCAGCATAGCCGCCAGTGCCCCCGAAATATATGCCTTGGCGCGTTCCACAGCTTCCTGCACAGACATCCCTTTTGCCAGGTTCGATGCTATGGCACTGGAAAGAGTGCAGCCGGTCCCATGAGTATTCGGATTGTCAATGCGCTGACCCCGGAACCAGTGGAAACTCCCGTTTTCATACAGAAGATCATTCGCATCTTCCACACGGTGGCCACCTTTGCAGAGCACCGCGCAGCCATGATTCCTCCCGATCTGTTCCGCTGCATTCATCATATCTTCTGCAGTCCGGATCTCCCGTCCGGACAAGGCTTCCGCCTCCGGAATATTGGGCGTCAGCAGCGCAGCGAGAGGGCATAATTCTCCCAGTAATGTATCCACAGCACGGCTGTCCATCAGGCGGGCTCCGCTGGTGGCAATCATCACCGGGTCCACCACTACGTTTTCTGCGTGAAAATGCCTCAGAACATCAGCAATTTCCTTCATCTGTTCTACAGACGGCACCATCCCGATCTTCACAGCATCCGGACGTATATCCGTAAACACGCTTTCCATCTGCAGGCGCACAAACTCCGGCGGAACCGGAAAAATCCCCTGGACACCCACAGTATTCTGGGCTGTCAGCGCAGTAATGGCACTCATCCCGTACACACCGTTCGCCAGCATCGTTTTCAGGTCAGCCTGGATGCCGGCGCCTCCGCTGGAATCAGACCCTGCTATCGTCAATGCAGTTTTCATATTTGTTCTCCACACAATCCCCTGCACAAATGCGTATAAAAACAGCTGCGCATACCTGCGCACTTCGTGCTTTCAGCACAGCCTATAATATTTCTTCCACCTTTTCACGCAGCCGGCATGCTGCCAGACGGATGTCCTCCTGTGCAAATATTGCGCTCACAACCGCAATGCCGCTGATGCCCGTCCCCGCGAGCTGTTCCACATTGGAAGCAGAAATGCCGCCGATGGCCACCACCGGAATGCTGACAGCCGCACAGATTTTCTTCAGGGTTTCAGCACTCACCTCAGTAGCATCCGTTTTGGTGCCGGTCGGGAACATGGCCCCGACTCCCAGGTAATCCGCCCCGCTGGCCTGTGCTGCCAGCGCCTGCTCTACGGTTTTGCAGGAAACGCCGATGATTTTCTCCGGTCCCAGGAGTTCACGTACGCGGCCTGCCTCCATATCCCCCTGGCCTACATGAACCCCGTCTGCATCCACCCGAACGGCCAGGTCCACGTCATCGTTAATCACAAAAGGAACCCGGTATTCGGCGCAGAGAGCTTTCAGTTCATTTGCTTCCTTGAGGAAGGTCTCTCTTTCCAGGTTTTTTTCACGCAGCTGCACAAATGTGACGCCGCCTTCCAGCGATTTCCGTACCTGAGACACAAGTGTCTCTCCGTGCAGCCAGCTTCTGTCCGTAACTGCATATAATATAAGGTTCTCCGAAGTCATCTTCATCATCCCGCCTCCTGAATCCATCGCACAGGCAGTAAACAGATCTCCATCCTTCACTGCTGCAGGTTCATTCTCCAGCAAAGTCTATACGCATCCACAGCTTTTGTCAATTTCCTAAACGATAAAAACCGCGCTCCGGTAAACCCGGAGCGCGGCTTTTGCGAGGGGTAAAGGGAATGCATATGCTTCCCTCTTTCTTATTGTTAATAATCTCTGAGAATGGTTCTGAATGCTTCAAAGGACTCAGTGCTCATTTTCGGTCCGAAGGCAAGAGCATCCTGCAGAGCCGTGGAAGATTCGACGCCCGCTTTGACCAGGAGATCTTCGAAAAAGCGGACCCGTTCGTTGAGCCTGTCCGCCTTATCCTGTCCGAGAGCCGTCAGCAGAAGATTTCCATCCGGCTCTACGGTCACCAGGCCGTTTTCCATCATCTGGCGGACAGAGGTGCTGACCGATGGCTTGGAAAGCTTCAGAAAGTGAGCCACATCCACAGAACGGACGCACAGGAATTTTCCCCTCTGTGTACGGATCGCATACAGATATTTGTCCAGCTTCCCGCTCATATACAGCCCCTTTCCAGGAAACAATGATTCAGCCTGCATTTCCCTGACAATCATTCTGCTGCAGCCGGCGGTAATTCCTTCGATACTCCGTCGGAGTGCAGCCTTCTGTTTTTCGAAAAATATGTGAAAAGTGGGAAGAGGATACAAAACCCACCTTTTCTCCAATCTCTGAAATACTGAGATCCGTACCGGCCAGAAGTTCCCTGGCTTTCCGGCAGCGTATCTGATGATGGCAGGCAAGCGGAGTCATCCCGGTACAGCGTTTGAACGCCCTCAGGAGATAATTGCCATTGACAAACAGTGCTCCGGACAGTGCTTCGAGGGAAAATTTTTCTGTACTGTGTACTTCCAGATATTCTATGACACCTCTGGACAATACCTGACCGCTTGTCTCTTTTCCGGACAGTTCTCTTTCTCCTGTTTCCATATTCAATTCGAATCTTCCTTTCCAGCAGCAGAGCGATCAGCCAGAACAGCCGCAGGCTGTTCTTTTGTTTTTCAGACAGCTGGTTTTACTCTCATTCCGTGTTACACTAAGCTCACACGTATTAGCATGCGCTAACCTTTTTGTATATTAGCATGAACTAACTGATTTGTCATGTGTTTTTTCGAAATGTCAATATCAGGCAATTAGTCAGGACAAACTGATCAATATCAGGATAGCAGAAGTCCGTTTGATGTGGTATCATACCACTCGAATTAGAATTAACTAACATTTTTGAGGCTTTCCAAACTACTAAGGAAGCCTACGGGAAAGGAAGGATTTATGTGAAAACAAAACATTGCCTCGCCCGGCAGCTGCTCTGCAGCCTGGCTATACTGGTATTTTCGCTGACCCTTACAGTTCATGCGGAAGAAACAGTTTCCACCCGCTGGGCAGATGCCGCCGATGAAATCGATCACTTCCTGGACGCGGCGTTTGAATCTTACCTGGATGGGGATGCCGCTGCCGCCTACAGCAATGTCAGCAATGCCTATTTCCGGGTTTATGAGACGACGGGTTTTGAAAGACAGACCATGAGCTACATCAGCGGCAACCGGAAGAACGCGGTGGAAATGCAGTTTTCCGCCTGCAAAGCCGCTGTAAAAAAAGAAAACACCGATCCGGAAACCATAATCTCCGTCCGCAGCGCCCTTGGCAAACTGAAAGCTATGATCCGGGAAGACGGAAACAAGCTGGCAGCCATGCAGGGAGGGATGCAGAGTGAGGGAAAGTACTACCTCCGCGGTGAGCTCGTGGATACAGACCCTTATCCTGAATACTCAGCCGACCCGAATGCCGCCGTGAAATACGCTGACTGGTACGAGGCTGCCACCCTGGTAAAAGAACTTCTGGATACTGCCTATATGGGCTATCTGGACAAGGACTTTGACGCTGCTGTGGACAACCTCAATACTGCCTTCTATTCTGTCTACGAAGAATCAGGACTCAGTCATAAAGTCTATACGGATCTCTCCCTGGAAGACCGTCAGAAAATGGATGGATATTTCTCTTCTCTTCGGAATCTGACGGCCTCAGCCGGCGAGAAATATCAGAAAAACAAATACCGTACGACAACGGACGGAGCCAAAAACCTGGTTCTGAAACTGGCCAGGATGCTGGATGAAAAGGAAGCGGAAGCCAAAGCCGAAACGGCCGGGTCAGAAGAAGCCGGTACTGCCGAAGTTCAGGAAGAGACAAAGCAGACCAATCCCCGGCTGCTTACCTTCCTTGGCGCCTTCGGCATCATCGTACGGGAAGGGCTGGAAGCCATCCTGGTTATCGCCGCCATCATCGCCTATCTGCTGAAGAGCGGGAATAAAAACAGTCTTCGGAATGTATATTTCGGAGCTGCCGCCGGTATCGCCGCCAGTTTTATTGCCGCCGCCCTGCTGGCCTGGGCTAAGCGTGCCTTTGTCGGCGCAGGAATGGCGCAGGAAGTGATCGAAGGAATCACGGCCCTGATTGCGGTGTGCGTTCTCTTCTATGTCAGCAACTGGATGATCTCCAAAGCGGAAGCTGCTTCCTGGAGCCGTTTTATTGACGGCAAGGTACAAACCTCCGTGGAGCAGGGCAGCGCCTTCGCCCTGGCCTTCACTGCCTTCCTTTCTGTATTCCGGGAAGGGGCAGAAGTGGTTCTCTTCTATCAGCCGATGCTGAGCGAGGGAGATCCCGGAATGGTATGGGCCGGATTCGGCGTCGGCTGTGTGCTGCTGGTGTTCGTGTACCTGGCCATCACAAAACTGTCCATCCGGCTGCCGATCAAAGTGTTCTTTACTGCCACTTCTATTCTGATGGCTGTGATGTGCGTCAGCTTCCTGGGAAGCGGCATCAAAGAACTCGCAGAAGGCAATGTATTCGACCTGGCGCTTCGCGTGCCCGGCATCCCGGAAAACGATGTGATCCAGATCTTCGGTATTTATCCCTGGCTGGAAACACTGGTGCCGCAGCTGATCCTTTCTGTCATCCTGCTGGTCACATTCCTGGTTGCTCATTTCCGGGGAAAAATAGACGCGCTGAAAGCACAGTATGCCCGGTAAAACAGAAACCTCCGCGGTCTGCCCCGCGCAGAACCGCGCTGGATATAAAAAACACATTTTAAGGAGGATTTCACAATGAAGAAGCTTTTCGCACTGCTGCTGGCTGCAATGATGGTCGCAAGCGTCCCCGCTCTTGCCGCGGAAGAAGCCGGATTCGATGAATACGAGCTGGGCGTGGAAGGCGAACAGGAAGTAGACTTTATGACAATGAGCATGGTTTATTTCCAGCCTGTTGACATGGCTCCCGCCGAGAATGCTACTCCCAAGGAAGGTTCTGATCTTCATATCGAAGTTGACCTTACGGCGAATGAAAACCCCTATGGCTTCCCCGTTGACGGCTGGGTTCCTTACCTGAGCATCGATTTTGTCATCAACGATCTGGATGGCAAGGAAGTATACGCAGGCTCCATGATGCCTATGGCAGCCTCCGATGGTCCTCACTACGGCAACAACATTCCGCTGCCTGAAGGTGAATATACCATCACTCTTTCCATCAAGAGCCCGGCTGAAAACGGTTATCTGCTGCATGTAGATTCCGAAACCGGCGTAGAAGCCAAGGAAGGTTTCTGGACAGAACCGCTGACAGCCACCTGGACCGGCTGGAAATTTGTAAAGGAATGGTAATTCAGAACATCGTCTGATCTGATCATGGCTTTGTATGCTGGCACGTTTCCGCGGGGGAGTACGTGCCAGCATTCCGTGCGTTTATACAGTTTTTCTTTTTCGGAGGTTCTGCTGTGTTTAAGTATCTCTGGATGGTAACGCAGGATCTTTTTCTGACCGTTACCCTCACTACTCTCATGCATACGCTGCTTGTACGGCTGGCCGGCAGGAAAGGCCGGCTGATCCACGGGCTGGCCGCAGGTACCGGAGTCCTCGCCTCTGTCGTTCTGGCTGCGGTAAAATTCAACACGAGGCTCATCATCAGCAGCCACTGGAATCACTACATTTACGCAGTGATCCTGGTGCTTACTCTTCTGTTTCTGGCAGGAACCGCTCTGTTCGGGAAGAAGGAAAACCAGCCGGCGTGGGCAGGAATCCTTTTTTTGTGCGTTGTGGGCTCTCTGCTGTCTGCCGTTCTGATTTTCTATTCCCTGCCCGGCGTTCTTCTGTATCCCTTCAGTTTCAACACAATGGGGCAGGGTTATCTTTCTTCCTACTATCTGATCCGGCTTGCCGGCTGGGCAGGAGCGCTGATCCTCCTCCTGATCTATTCCTGCCTGCTGTCTGCCTGCACCTCTTCCATCCGCCCGTTTGGGGTACTGCCGGTTCTGCTGGACGCAGGCCTGCTCTTCTTCGCCCTCTACTGTTTCGGACGTTTCTTTGTACCGTGGGTCAACCGGGCAAAATGGCTTCACTGGCCTGTCCGGTACAGCGATGAATCCTTCGGTTGGATCGGGAAGTGGATGATGTTTACTGCGAATCATTCCATGCTGTTCCTCTGGGCAGAAGCTGTGCTCCCCGTTCTGCTGGCTGTTCTCTTTTTCAGGCAGGGCACCGTCATCCGTGAAACCTATGACAACCCCGCCCAGTTCAGGAAACTGAAAGCGAGAAACCGCCATTTCCGCCGGACTGCCCTGGGAATCCTGATCTGCATGATTCTTTGTACCACTGTACTGACCGTGGTAAAAGCAAATGATACAAAGCAGGTAGAGCTTTCCGCTCCGGAAACCTACACAATAGACGAAGATACCGAATCAATCCTGATCCCTGTGGAGAGTGTCAGCGACGGTCATCTGCACCGTTTTGAATACCGCACGGAAAAAAACATTGATGTCCGCTGGATTGTGGTAAAAAAACCCGGTTCTGCCAGTTTTGGCGTAGGACTCGACGCCTGTGAGGTCTGCGGCAATGCAGGCTATTTCGAAAGGGGCGGCCAGGTCATCTGCAAGCGCTGCGACGTGGTCATGAACATCAATACCATCGGATTCAAAGGGGGCTGCAACCCGATTCCTCTGCCATACGAGGTAAAGGAAGGCAGCCTGATTTTCAAGCTGAGCGATATTATCGCCGGCGAAAAAGAGTTCAGATAAGGGGGACGCTGTTATGTTATTCCGGATGATTCGAGGCGTGCTCTTTCACCAGAAAAGCAAAATGCTTCTGATCGCTCTGACCATTGCTCTGGGAGCATCCCTGGCAACCGGCATGCTGAATGTAGTGCTCGGGGTAGAAGAAAAGGTCAACAAAGAACTGAAAAATTACGGAGCCAACATTGTAGTGAAGCCCAAGGACTCTTCTCTCCTCTCTGATATCTACGATGTAGGAGACGGTGCGGAACTCAATACCGCTTACCTGGCGGAAGACGAACTGGGAAGGCTGAAAACCATCTTCTGGGCTTTCAATATTGTGGATTTCACACCTTTCCTGGATGCACAGGCGACTCTGCCGGACGGCAGCGTGTGTAAACTGACGGGCACCTGGTTCAACCACCACCTGGATCTTCCTACCGGTGAAAGCCTGGATGCCGGTATAACCGGCATGCGTTCCTGGTGGGACGTTTCTGAAGGCCGCTGGATGGACGAGAAGGATGAAAATGCGGATTCAGAAATTATGGTAGGAACACTTCTGGCACAGAAGATGGGCTGGCATGCGGGCGACGTAGTGCACCTTACTGCTTCCCGGGGAGAAGTGGACGCAGCCATTGCCGGCATATACGATGCAGGCGGCGATGAGGATGAACAGATCTTCGCCGTCCTGGATCTGGTGCAGGCCCTGTCTGACCGGGAAAACAAGGTGGCTTCGATCGAAG
>CACZQT010000252.1 GCA_902783295.1 uncultured Lachnospiraceae bacterium | reverse complement strand
TTCTTCTCCCTGAAAACGATGCGGCACTTCCCTGCTGAGAGGCGCCAGTCTTTAACACTTACACCAGACAGATTTCTTTCTGCTCCCACCTGCTGCGGCAGAGTCAGCTCCGGCCAGGATGTACTGTGACCTGGAGTATCGTCTGTGTTTCTTCCGTAACCTGAAAAGCGGCGTTCATGCGATAGCCGACGATCCAGAGAACCTGACTGCCGGATACCAGCAGCGGGATCCGGTCACGTTCCCTCTCCGGAATGTGCGCGTCGATCATATATCTCTGAACGGTTTTTGTACCGACTCCCGCCAGTATCAGGGAATCGCCGGATTTTCTGGTCCGAAAAGAGACCGGTTCACCTATTTTATCATAGTCAAACCATTTCGTATACTGTTTTTCAGGGATTTTTTGGTTTTTTCCACGCGGAAAAACCATGATATCCGCCTTCACGGGAAGGATTTCCGCTTCCTCATATTTTCCGGAAAAATCCTCGTCTTTCATGAACCTCAGGACCTCATAATCCCGCAGAATTCTCCATCCGCCCGGCAGCCGGATTTCGGCACCGGTCCCGGAAAACAGCAGACCTTCAGCCGCCAGAATATGGCGTCCTCCGATATCGCGGCTGCCTCCCAGAACCCGGGCAATCGCAATATGAAGAATCCGGGTACGCAGCGCCTGCGGCAGAGCTGCCAGGGGTCCGGCCGGAAGAGTACGCAACACCTTTTCCCCGGGGAGATCTGCCAGCCAGGCTTCCGCCTGCCCCTGCAGATAATCATCCCACTGCCTTGCCTGACCGGCGATAAACGCCAGGTGTTCCACGCTCCGGGTATTGACCGCCAGCAGTTCCGGCAGAAGAAGATGGCGGATGTGATTTCTGGTGTACGCATCCGACTTGTTGGTTCCGTCCTCTACCCAGTCATAGCCTTTGATCTTCAGCCATTCCTCAATCTCCCTGCGCCGGCACCCCAGGAGCGGCCGGATAATGCCATCCTTTTCCGGAGACATCCCGCAAAGGCCTTTCAGCCCCGTCCCCCGGCAGAGATTGAGCAGCAGAGTTTCAGCCTGATCATCCATATGATGGGCTACCGCCACTTTAACCCTTGTTTCCCGGTGAAGATCCGTGATTTCCCGGGCTGCCTGCCGAAGGAGAATATACCGGAGATCCCGGGCGGTTTCTTCTATCGAACGGCCGGATGCCTGTGCTGCTCCCGGCACATCACACCGCATCAGCCGGAAAGGGATCTTCTCCCTGCAGCACAGAGTACTGCAGAACGCTGCGTCCCGGTCCGCTTCTTCCCCCCGGATGCCATGATGAACATGCACAGCGCCGACAGTAAAGGAAAGGGACGAGGAGAGAGACCTCAGCACTTCCAGAAGACAAAGGGAATCCGCTCCGCCGCTGAAGCCCACCAGTACGTGGTCTCCCTCCCGGATCAGGTTTTCCCGGAGTATGAACTGTTTCACCTGCAGCCGGAGATCCATGGCGCCTGTCCTCCTTCCCGGCTCTGCCTTTCATAAAAAAAAGGTATGAGAAAGCACGTCCTTCTGTCCCAAGCCGTGTTTTTTCACACCCACTCCAGATGATTGTCTTTTTTGATGCGGCATCCCCGCAGCACCGTATATGAAGCATCCGCAGGATGCTCCCGGTCTGTATGCCGGAGCCTTCACTGATTCGGTTTTAACAGGATTTCGCCCGGCAGAATCAGCCCCAGCTGTTCCCGGGCAGCCTTTTCAATATCCTCATCCGTCTGTTTGCGGTTCTGCTGCGCCTGAAGATCACTCAAGCGCTGCTCCTCCGCTGCCAGAGTTTTCTGCGCGGTTTCATACTGTACTTCATAACGGCGGTAGGCAGATGAAAGCGCCTGAAAGCGGAAGCCCATAATCACTGCGAAACTGGAGACCACGACAACTAACAGCAGAAGCGCTGTCCTGCTGTCGATTCTCCGGTCACCCCGTCTCGCTTTTCTGGTTCTCTGGGCCATACAATCGCCGCCTTTTAAAAGGATATACATAGTTTATAATAACCGATATCCGTCGGAAATTCAATGGTTTTTTACAGTGATTCTAAACCATATAAAAATCAAAAAACCGGCGCCTTAATGCCGCATCACAGCAGCCGGATCATCTCATTTGCTTCTTCTTTTCTGGGGCTTTCCCGTACATCCAGGACTTCCGCCTTCACCTGGCGATTGCCGAAACCGATTTCTATGATATCTCCGGTTTTTATCTCCTGGGAAGCCTTGGCTACCTTCCCGTTTACGCTGACCCGTCCCGCATCGCAGGCTTCATTCGCCACGGTCCGGCGCTTAATCAGCCTGGAAACCTTCAAAAATTTGTCCAGTCTCATATTCTCTCCTTTTTCTGTCTGTGTGAAGCCAGTCACAGCTCATGACTGCCGTGTTCCGGCATCATACCTGCAGACTTGTGAAGCCGGCTCATTCACCGCCGGTATGCAGGAGAAGAAAACCGGCTGACAGGCAGCCGGTTTTCCGCTATGCAACCATTTCTTATGCAGGTTTTTCTTACTTGGAAACCGCTTCCTTCAGAGCCTTTCCGGCTTTGAATTTCGGAATACGGCTGGCCGGGATCTCCATGGTTTCATTGGTCTGAGGGTTTCTGCCGGTTCTGGCAGCTCTTTCACTTGTTTCAAAAGTACCAAAACCTACCATCTGGACTTTTCCGCCATCCTTCAGCTCGCCGGTAACGACCTCTACAAAAGCCTTCAGGGCTTTTTCAACGTCTTTGGTAGAAACTCCCGACTTTTCCGCCATCGCGTTAATCAATTCTAACCTGTTCATTTTTTCCTCTTTCCCGGCATGCCTCGCAAATGCCGATATTGGTATGTTTGAAAGGAACCGGTAAGCGCTCCTTCCCGAAGCCCCGCCCTCTAAGGCAAGTTCGCTCCTACTATAATCCCTCAGTGCTTGTTTGTCAAGAAAAAGCCCTTTCCTTTTTCTAGATTGTTCGCCTTTTTTGTCATTTCTTCCATACCATGATAAGTGGCGGCTGAGCCGGCCATTTTCCTGCGTCCCCACTCTGCAAGCATGCCCAGATAGCGCATCATCGGTTCGGCAATAATGCCGAAAACAATCATCAGCAGAGC
>CACZQT010000251.1 GCA_902783295.1 uncultured Lachnospiraceae bacterium | reverse complement strand
TATCCCGGCTATGAAAATCAGTACAAATCTTATCTGAAACCCGACTGCGGTGAATTTGACGCGGAAACGATCCGTGCAGGTGCAATGACCCACCGCGCAGATATGATGAGCTATACGGTTCCGGAGGGAATGACGATTGAAAACATAACGATCCCCGGTCCCGACGAGGGGCAGGAAATGGTTCTGCGGATCTACCGGCCTGCCGGCCTGCCGGAAAAGGCGCCGGTGGTGATGGATGTCCACGGCGGCGGCTGGGTAGCCGGCGGACTGGACACGGACAACCGCCGCTGTGTTGAAATCGCCATGAGAGGACCTTTCCTGGTAATTGGCGTGGATTACCGCCTGTCCGGAACGCCGGAGATCGGCTTCCCCATGCCGCTGATGGATGTTGTTACGGCCTATCAGTGGATCCTGGATCACAGTGAGGAACTGGGAGCGAACGGAAAGATCGGAACCCATGGATCCAGCGCCGGTGCGAACCTGATTGCCGGTCTGGCACTGTATCTGAGAGATCACGGTCTGCATCAGCCGGAGCTGACCGTGCTGAACTGCCCGCCTTTGGATATCAGCTTCCAGGGCGATTATTCCTACAATCAGAATTTCAACCTCCGCATGGACAATGATGTGAAATGCGGCGGGGCGGAGTGGTGCTTCCTCAACGGCTATAACGGCACCATGCCCAGTTTTTATGCATTCCCTGGCCACTGTCCGGATCTGGCCAACCTGAACCCCCATTTGATTCTGGTGGGCGAGTACGATACCCTGCGGGACAGCGGCCTGCGCTATGCCAGAAGGCTGATGGAATTCGGCGTGCCCACAGAACTCTTCATGGGCACCCGCAGCTGCCATTGCTGGACCGCGACTCCGGGCGTGTATTCTGATCTGTCCCACGACATGATCGCACTCGCGTTCAAGAGAGAATTCGGAATGCTGGATGATCTGAAAAAATAACTGCTGCCTGAAAACAGCCGGAAATAAAAGGGAGAACCATTGCATGAAAATCAGGCATTCCACGGAACAGGACTTCGGGCGGATGATGGAGATCTATCGTTTTGCGAGAGACTTCATGGCAGAGCATGGCAATCCCAACCAATGGGGGTCCACTCACTGGCCGCCGGAGGAATTGATACATAAAGATATCCGGGAGGGCGGCAGCTATGTCTGCCTCAATGATGAAGGGAAGGTGATCGGCACCTTTTACTTCATTCAGGGGAAGGACATTGAGCCGACTTATCGGGATATCACAGACGGCGCATGGCTGAACGACAGCCCTTACGGCGTTGTTCACCGCATCGCCGGGGACGGTTCTGAGAAAGGAATAGGGGCCTTCTGCATCAACTGGGCTTTGGAACAGTGCGGACACCTTCGGATTGATACGCACGGTGACAATATCGTTATGCAGAATCTCCTTACGAAACTGGGCTTTGTCCACTGCGGTACTATTTACGTGGAGGAGGATGATTACCCCCGCCTGGCTTTTGAGAAAACGGCTTCTCCCATGTAATCCCGATCATCTTCTTCATACGCATTTGTGCAGAAAATGTATGGAAAACAAAGCATGAAAACAATCAGAGTTGTGGCAGCTGTTATAAAATCAGTGGATGAAAACGGAGAACCCGTGGTATTCGCAACACAGCGCGGCTATGGGGATTATAAGGACTGGTGGGAATTTCCGGGCGGAAAGATAGAAAGCGGAGAAACGCCGGAGGAAGCTCTGGTGCGGGAAATCCGTGAAGAACTGGACGCCGGCATTGCGGTGGACAGATATCTTACGACCGTGGAGTATGATTATCCGGCATTTCACCTTTCCATGGACTGCTTCTGGTGCAGCCTCACGGAAGGACATCTTACACTTCTGGAGCATGAAGCAGCTAAATGGCTGCCGCTTCATGCAATGCGGCAGGTAAACTGGCTGCCTGCAGATTTGATAGTAATAGAAGCGATAGAAGCTTCTTTGCGGTAGGACAGCGATTATGGTTGGAACAATTGTAAATACGGCAGCGATTGTGATCGGCGGTTTTGGCGGACATCTGTTCGGAAAGCTGCTGAAGGAGCGGCACCAGGAAACATTGACGATGGCCTGCGGGATCGGGACGCTTTTTATCGGTATTTCAGGAGCAATGAACTACATGCTCCATAACGAATTCTTTCCGGACGGCGGTTCGATGCTTGTCGTAGCCTGCCTGGCTCTGGGCGGCCTGATCGGTGAGATCATGAATATCGAACTCTGGTTTGAGCGCTTCGGGGAATGGCTGAAGAGAAAGACCGGAAACGCGAAAGATCCGGGATTTGTGAATGGTTTTCTGACGGCTTCCTTAACAGTCTGTATCGGGGCCATGGCCATTGTCGGTGCCATTCAGGACGGCATTGCCGGGGACTGGTCCATACTTGGCGCAAAAGCAATCCTGGATCTGATCATTATCATGGTCATGACCTGCTCCTTGGGGAAAGGTTGTGTTTTCTCCGCCATTCCCGTTTTTATATGGGAAGGCGCATTAACCCTGCTGGCCACGGGAATTAAACCCATGATGACAGACAGAGCCATGGGCTATCTGTCCCTGGTCGGCAATGTTCTCATCTTTTGCGTGGGAATCAATCTGATATGGGGAAAGAAGATCCGGGTGGCGAACCTGCTGCCGGCCGTTTTCCTGGCGGTGGCAGCGGCCTTCCTGCCGCTCCGCTTTTAAAGATGAAAAAGGCCGGGTTACCAACGCCCGGCCTTTGCAGCATCTTTTTACAGTCCTTTTATGAGATAACCCTGGATGATGTCGATGATGAACAGAACAAAGGGAACCAGGGTGATCAGTGTATAAACTTTATCGGGAAGCTTCTTTGCCATCTTTCCGATCAGCGGGATCAGCGTATAGATCAGGATCGGCGCTGCGGCCGCAAACACAATGACCGACCGGAAGCAGACATAGCCGCCGATATTTCCCCAGTTCCAGCGTTCTGTGTTATAGTCCCACAGGCGCAGGCCGTCGTGGAAATGATAGAGAGCCCAGCCGACGACAAACTCGAATGCGCCGCTGATGAGCGCGCACAGCAGGGCGACTTTCCATATTGATTCCTTCACCGGTGCTGTCGCAAAAAGAAGGATAATCATGCCGAAGGCATAAATCGGAAGCCAGGGGCCAACGCCATGTCCGCGGAGGGAGAAATATCCGTCGTTTAAATAGTAAAAGAATTCTTCATAGACCCAGCCGGTGATCCCGGCGATCACAAAAACAAGGGCAGAAGCCAGTACCGCCTGCTTTCTGGTGAGGTTTTCGTCCCGGAATGGATTCCATTTGTTCAAAGCAGCTCCCTCCGTTTCTGATGGGAAGAGATCATGTTTCCTATTATGCTATCATACCACAGAAAGAGGCTATAATCTACCTGACTTTATGGAGATGACTATGACTGACCGAGAGAG
This sequence comes from uncultured Lachnospiraceae bacterium, assembly GCA_902783295.1. Lineage (GTDB taxonomy): Bacteria > Bacillota > Clostridia > Lachnospirales > Lachnospiraceae > UBA3305. Next base: position 2,756 of record CACZQT010000251.1, on the reverse strand, counting down.
AACTATTTCAAGAGATATTTTATTTGCAGCAAACAGGTTCTGCCGCACAAAGAAATCGCATTTTCCGGAGTTCTCCCCGGAGGGGACAGAGAATGTACGCCGGCTGCACGAGTCGCTCTCTTCCTATGCAGTCACTGCCCTGGCGGACTGCCGGGATCTGGCAGCCAGGGCCGGAGTGAGAGCCGTCCTGGTGAAGGATGAGTCCTCCCGGTTCGGCCTGAAGGCTTTCAAGGGACTGGGGAGTATTTATGCCATGTTCCGCATTCTCTGCCGGGAGCTGGGGCTGGATGAAAGGACTGCGGAGCCGGCCATGCTGATGGCTCCGGAATACCGTGAGCGGCTGGAAAAGATGGTGTTTGCCACGACAACGGATGGAAACCACGGAAAAGGCGTGTCCTGGGCGGCGGGAGTTTTTGGCTGCCGGGCGAAAGTGTTCATGCCTGTGGGGACTGTTCCTGTCAGGGCACAGGCCATCCGGGATGCCGGAAGCGCAGAAGTGACCATAACGGATATGCGGTATGATGACTGCGTCCGGTGGACGAGAGAGCAGGCGGCAAAAGAAGGCTGGCTCCTGATCCAGGATACCTCATGGCCGGATTATGAGGAAGTCCCCCTGTGGATTATGCAGGGCTATACGACCCTGTTTTATGAGGCACTCCGGCAGATGCAGGCGATGGGCTATGAAAGGCCGACTCATCTGTTCCTGCAGGCGGGAGTAGGCTCCATGGCCGGAAGTATTGCAGCTGCCGCTGCGGAAGCATTTCCGGAAGAACCCCCAGTTATCGTCACGGCGGAACCCCGGGAAGTGGCCTGTTTTTATGATTCGTTTGCCTGCGGCGACGGCTGCCCTCATGAGGCGGCAGGCTCCGGGGAAACCATCATGGCGGGGCTGAACTGTGCCATCCCCTGCACACTGGCGTGGGAGATTCTGAAGAACCTGGCCGCCGGCGGGTTTTCCTGCGTGGACGAAGTGACCTGTCACGGGATGCGGCTGCTGCGGGAGAGTGCCGGTATCGTATCCGGAGAATCCGGGGCCGTACCTGCAGGACTGCTGGACAGAATCACTGCCTGTCCGGAATATGCCCCGCTGGCCCGGGAACTGAAGCTGGACCGGGATTCCGTTGTCCTGCTGATCAATACGGAGGGGGATACGGATCCGGAAAATTATAGAAGGATCACGGAAATCCCTTGACATCCGGACAAACAGTATATATGATGTTAGAGTAAACTAACCGCCGTGTCCTGGCGCACGGCGGATTTTAAAGATCTGACGGTTAGTTGCGGCTAACCATGGGAAGGGAGAAAAGCAATGAGCGTGGTGATTCTTGGCGGAAATGAATGCATGAAAAGACAGTACTCCGATGTCTGCCGGAAATACGGATGTAAGGCCAAAGTATTCTGTAAACCCTGTGCCGACATGAAAAGCCGGATCGGGGTACCGGATCTTCTGATCGTTTTTACTCATACAATCTCTCATAAGATGCTCCAGTGTGCCCTGACAGGCGTATGCGGGGCAACGAAGATTGTACATTGCCATACCAGCTCCATGAATTCCCTTAAAGACATTTTACAGGAGCATGTGCGCGAAGAGGAGGTTACTGCCTGATGTCTGAACAAGTATTGATTGACCATTGCTCACCGACACTGGCCGGGCTGAAGACGGCAAATATGTTTCCGGTCAGCCTGGAGTCAGGCGGGGATATCGGGGGTGAGCTGCGGCAGCTGAACCGGCTGTTCCGGGAAAAAGGACTTTGTATAGTTGCTCTTCGCAAAACCGAAAAAAGCGCGCTGCTTTATCTGTACAGGCCGGATTACCTGGACCGGGATCTTGGCAGTCCGGCAGCGAAGGAAATTCTTCAGGAGAAAGGCTACTGCTGCAGAAGTTCCGGAAGCTGTATTGCGCAGCTGATCCACCATATGGCAGAAGATGAGGAGTTTCCTCATGAAGTCGGCCTGTTCCTCGGATATCCGCCGGAGGACGTCCGGCATTTTATGGAGAACCCCTGGCGCGGCGTAAAGTGTACCGGCTGCTGGAAGGCATATGGAAATGAAGAGGAGGCCCGGAAAACATTTTCAAAGTACAGAAAATGTACAGATTCGTACCGCAGGCAGTTATCCAGGGGCAGATCCCTGTCTCAGCTGACAGTCAGAACCGGCAGGTTCCGGGATTCCGAAAGGCGCAGCTGACAGAGAAATCGCAGGCAGACAGAAAAGAGGAGAGAAAGAATGTATATGCGCTGCGAATTGCCTGATATTGACTTTTCTTAAAAAGCAGTGACAAATGAGTTAGGTGGTGCTAATATAGCAGGTGGTTAGGGAATGCTAATCGATGTGAGGGCCCGATAACCACTTTGCAGGAATGGTAAAAAACAGCAGGCATTGTAAACAAGGGTATCAGGAAGGGGCTTTTCCATGAGCGGGCGACTGGATAAATACTTATATGCCATACGTACACTGAAGGAAAAATATCTATGCGTACGCTGTGTGGATGTGGCTCATTTCCTGAAGCTTTCGAAACCGTCTGTCAGTACATCTGTCCGGCAGATGCAGGAAAAGGGACTGATTCAGGTAGAACCTGACGGGAACCTTGCGCTTACGCTTGCCGGACAGGAGCAGGCGGATATTCTCAGTGAACGGATCTGCTTTTTTGAGAATCTTCTGATCGAAGCCGGTGTGGATCCTTCCACAGCACGGCAGGACTCACTTTCCTTTGGATGGAAAATGAGCCGCGATTCTTTTGAGGCTTTTCAAAGAAT
>CACZQT010000250.1 GCA_902783295.1 uncultured Lachnospiraceae bacterium | reverse complement strand
TGTGTTTCCAGGTTGGTGGGCAGCTGAATACGCTGCAGCTGGTACAGGCCGGTCAGGCTGTCCATGGTTTTCTGCATTTCCTTCAGCACGATGGGATGGCAGATCATGGAGATGAATTTCTGCATGTTCTCACGGCTGGTATCAAAGCCGGGTTCCAGGTCCACGATCTTAAAGGTGCATACCTGCTCCACAAAAAGGCTGAATTTCTGCACAGGGTTGCCGACCGCAGTCCTGTCAACAATCAGGAAGGCAGAGCCGTCCTTTACAACGTTCGGGTACAGAATTTCCAGATTCACGCTGACCGGAAGCTTCAGATTCTTCACCTGCAGCGGATTTACTTCATTTTCATAACGGGATTTCCGCACCATGCTTTTCACAAATTCCAGATTCATGTTTTTCCTCCCTAAGTCTGGCCAAAAAACGTCTGTTCCAGAATACCGCAAAACCGGAATGAATGCAAGCAAAAGAACGCTCCGGGCTTCCGGGGCGTTCTTTTTGCCGGGACAGGAGGGACAGCCAGATACGTCCCCCTATCTCATTTCATTTCAGATGCCAGAACGGATGGGACAATCGGAAACGTCCCTCTGACCGGTATAGAATCGTTTTTACTTATCCATGATCTGCTTATGGATTGCAGCTGCCGCATGCTTGCCGGCACCCATTGCCAGGATTACCGTCGCCGCGCCGGTGACGGCATCGCCGCCGGCGTACACGTGGGTACGGCTGGTCTCGCCGCCTTCGCCATGCGTAACAATACAGCCGTGATTATTGGTATCCAGGCCTTCGGTTGTATTGCGGATCAGCGGGTTCGGGGAAGTACCGATGGCAATGATCACACTGTCCACGTCCAGTACGAACTCGCTGCCGGGAACTTCTACAGGACGGCGTCTGCCGGATGCGTCCGGTTCACCCAGTTCCATCCGGATGCACTTCATGCCGGCTACGAAGCCCTTCAGAGCACGGTCTTCGGTCTCCGTCGGCAGGATTTCCACCGGATTGTTCAGCAGTTTAAAGATGACGCCTTCTTCCTTTGCATGCTCCACCTCTTCACGGCGGGCAGGCAGTTCTTCTTCGGAACGGCGGTATACGATATAAACATTCTCCGCGCCGAGACGCTTCGCAGTACGGGCCGCATCCATCGCTACGTTTCCGCCGCCTACAACCGCTACGTTCTTCGCATGCATGATCGGGGTTTCTGGATGCTTCTCGTAAGCCTTCATCAGGTTGGTGCGCGTCAGGAATTCATTCGCGGAATACACACCCTTCAGGTTCTCGCCGGGGATATTCAGGAAACGAGGCAGGCCGGCACCGGTACCGATAAAAACTGCTTCAAAACCGTCATCCTTCATCAGTTCATCGATGTCAAGCACCCGGCCGATCACCATATTGGTCTCTACTTTTACGCCCATGGCGACCAGGTTGTCGACTTCCTTCTGCACGATGGCCTTCGGAAGACGAAATTCCGGAATGCCGTACACCAATACGCCGCCGGCCAGATGCAGGGCTTCGAAAATCGTAACATCATAACCCAGGCGGGCCAGGTCGCCGGCACAGGTCAGGCCTGCAGGGCCGGCACCGATGATGGCTACCTTGTGGCCGTTGGGTTCAGGCTTCGCGGGCGCTTCCTTGCAGTGCTCACGATGATAATCCGCCACAAAGCGTTCCAGACGGCCGATACCTACCGGCTCGCCCTTTATGCCGCGCACGCAGTATTTCTCACACTGGCTTTCCTGCGGGCAGACACGGCCGCAGACCGCCGGCAGAGAGCTGTCCTGGTTGATGACCTGGAAAGCACCTTCAAAATCCCCTTCCGCTACTTTGGCAATGAAATCCGGGATTTTAATAGAAACTGGACATCCGGTCATGCAGGGATGCGCTTTGCAGCCCAGGCAGCGCTTCGCTTCGTCAACTGCCTGCTCTGCGGTATAACCCAGGGCTACTTCATTGAAATTGCGGATGCGGACAGCGGGATCCTGCTGCGGCATTTTGTTCTTTACCGGAGACATATTTGCCTTTGCCATGGTCACTGCACCTCCTTCTGGAACAGATTGCAGGTTTCCTCATATGCATGCTGCTCAAAGTTCCGGTACATAGCACCGCGGCTCATGGCCTCGTCGAAATCTACCAGATGACCGTCGAAGTCCGGACCGTCTACACAGGCAAACTTTGTCTCGCCGCCCACCGTCAGGCGGCAGCCGCCGCACATGCCGGTGCCGTCGATCATGATCGGGTTCATGGAGATGATGGTCTTCACATTATACTTTTCCGTAACCTTGCAGACGAATTTCATCATGATCACCGGCCCGATGGCAATGACTTCGTCAAACTGCTTCGGATCCTCCGTCAGCAGATCTTCCAGCGCCGCGGTTACCAGGCCATGGCGCCCCCAGGTACCATCGTCCGACATTCTCACGAGATTATCACTGCAGGCTTCAAATTCGTCTTCCAGAATCACGATATCCTTGCTGCGGAAGCCGATAATAGAGGTCACTTTACAGCCCATCTTGTGCAGCTTCTTTGCCACAGGAAGAGCAATGGCACAGCCTACGCCGCCGCCGACGACACATACACTCTTCAGGCCTTCCAGTTCGGTCGGACGTCCCAGAGGACCTACGAAGTCATGAATGCATTCCCCCTCCTGTTTATGATTCAGCAGGGTTGTCGTAGCGCCTACGACCTGGAATATAATAGTAACAGCTCCGGTATCAGTATCGGTTCCGGCTATGGTCAGCGGAATCCGTTCTCCTTCTTCATCCACACGCAGAATAATAAACTGGCCGGGCTGTGCTTTTCTGGCAATCAGCGGGGCTTCGATTTCCATCAAAGTCACGGAAGAGTTCAGTTCCCGTCTCTTCAATATTTTGTACATAGTCTGCAACCCTCTCTTTGCTGGACAGTATTTTACGGCGAGTTATTTATTTTTCATCTGTCGATATACACACGCCGTCTGTACAGTGTTCATAGTATAACGAATGGTTTTAAAAAGCAACGGACATTGCACGGCATTTTTCTCGTTTCGCTTAAGAATCTTTCGTCGTTTTCCCTCATGCTGTACGAGAAAAAGTTTCGCTGAAGCAATACTCGCGCGCGGTGTGCGGTCGGCTTTGCCGACAAAATACCTTAGCACACATCGACGCTCTGCATTCCATACCGGACAATATATAACCCGCAGGGACACGCTTCCCGGCTTACAAACTGTGCCTTGAAATGTGTTCCTGCGGGCTGCAGAATCATATGTGCAGCGGCGGCCGGTATGGCTTTTACAGCCCCGCCGGCTGTATTTTTTCCGTTTTTCAGGCCTCCGGGAACCAGACCGGCAGCAGATACGCCGGCGTGCAGCTCCAGGCATGGCAGTAGCTGTTGACAACCGAGCCTCCGTAAGGAGATGCTTTCGGGTCCTCCGGCACCCAGGTTTCAAAGCAGGTATCCGCACCGGCTTTCGCCATGCTGCCCCAGTACCAGCGGATATGCGCGAGTGCTTCTTCCTTTCGTCCGCACGACAGAAGCGCCGTCACGAAATAATGATGCATGTAAGGCGTCATCATTCCGCATTCCCGGTTGAATTCTTCTGCACGGTCAAAGATCCGGCAGGCTTCTTCCGGGGAAGCAACGCGGGCCAGAACCATCCACACCTGAGTTGCCAGGGCTTTCTGCCCTCCGGAGCTGAAGCATTGCTCCTTCTCCTCCCAGAAAACTTTCCTGGCAGCCTGTTTCAGAAGTGCCTGCTTCTCCCGCAGAACTGCGGCTCTCTCCTTATCTCCTTTTCGCACCGCCAGCCGGACTGCGTAATCTATCGCATAGATCAGCACTGCCTGCGCGCACCCATCCTTATTCAGTCCCGGTGCCCAGTCGATAAATACGGTTCCCAGTCTGTCCCCATGCACGATTCCATCCGCATCCACCTGAGCCAGGGCAAGGTCGATCTGCTGCTGGGCAATTCCGTACAGATCCTGCAAAGTCTCCCGGTCTGCGCCTTCTTTCTCCTTTTCTGCCAGGTATTCTTCGAGCACAACCGGATAAAAAAGCATATAGTCGAACATGCAGGTATCATCCGCTTCGACCCGCGGTTCCGTAAACAGGCAGGCACTCACACGTCCGTCCGGAAAGCGGGTGCCTCCGAAAAGGTAAAGGCAGCGTTTTACCAGGTCCAGATTCCGGAAGGTACAATAGTTTGCCAGAGCCTGCAGCCTCAGATCCCCCATCCAGAGACGGCGGTCTCTCTTCGGTCCGTCCTCGAAGACACTCTGCATGCAGTCATGCAGGGTGCGCACGCAGATCTTCCAGATCTGTTTCAGTTCCGGATCTGCCGGCGCACAGGCGGAAAGATCAGTGTCATCCGCAGAGGAAACTGCATCGCATTCTGCCCCCCGGATTACCAGGCGGTATTTAGGCGACGTGTCCAGTACCGTCAGTTTCAGGTACCGGAAAGCATAGCGTCTCGGCAGCGCCAGCCTGGCGGGAAGAACGTCTATATGGACCTTTTCCTCCTGAATCCAGCTGCCGGAAACCCAGCCCTTATACTCAGCACTGTTTTCCGTGAATTCCTGCAGATGCTCGGCAAACTGCAGACAGATATGCGCCGGCGCATCCGGATGGCTTCCGGCGAAATCCAGATCCAGCGTCAGATAGCCTGTCTGATGGTCGCCAAAATCCAGGCAGACACTCTCCCCATGTTTCAGTTCCATGGCCGGAAGAGCTTCCGGAAGAAGCATTTTTTCCGGGGAAATTTCTTCTCCGTCAGCCCTGCACACAGAAACAGGAAGCACCTGCGTATGATGCAGCTTCGGATCCAGCCGGTCCGCGATTTCCAGAAGCCGGTCATCCTGAAGGGGTATAAAATGATCTATAATTGAATATAAAGCCATATCAGCACCTCTGCAGGGGTTTATGAACCCCCCTTTCATTATTCTGCGCAGTGAAAATGCCTGCTTGCAAGGGCATTTTCACAAGCATTGAGTATGAAAGCTATGCTTTCATACCTCCGTCCGCAGTACGACATTCAGGATCCGTGCCGCGCATTCCCGTATCTTCTGTTCCGTCAGATCTCCGTTTTCCCAGGCATTCCGGATACTCTCCTCGTCTCCCCGGCAGCCGGGCATAATCAGATCATTCCCGGCATCTATACATTTCCAGGCCGTGCTTCCCCCATTGGGGAAGGTCGTTGTCCAGTCGGTCATGATAAGTCCGCGGAATCCCCATTCCTTTCTCACCGCCTGCGTGCACAAGTCACGGTTGTTGGCGGAGTGAATGCCGTTTACCAGGTTATAGGATGTCATGATGCACAGGGGCTGTCCCTTCCGCACTGCTGTCTCAAAGCCGCGAAGATAAATCTCACGCAGCGCTCTTTCGGAAAGGATGCTGTCCGACCCCATCCGGTTATCCTCCTGGTTGTTGCAGGCCAGATGCTTCACGGTCACGCCGCAGCCAGGATTTTTCTGCACGCCCTGCAGGATGGATAAAGCCATTATACCACTGAGCAGGGGATCTTCGGAATAATATTCGAAGTTTCTGCCGCAGAGAGGATTCCTCTGGATATTCATTCCCGGGGCCAGCCACCAGCCTACATGAAATTCCTTCATTTCTTCAGCTACTGCCTGCCCGACTTCTCTCAGCAGTTCCGGGTCAAAGCTCTGTGCCAGCAGGGTGCCTACCGGGAAAGCTGTGCAGAACTGATACCACGTCTCTGTATTAGCACGGGGTTCTTCCTCTTTCGTGAGGAAAAAGCCGCCTTCGAAGCTGGCCAGCAGTCCCTCCTCGACGGACTCTCCGGTTTCCAGATCCACCTCATAGGAGCGCTTCAGCCTTAACCCGGCCGGACCATCAGCCATGACCACCGGACTCACGCCATACTTGTCCCGCAGGGCTCCGCTGGTCTCCGCCGCCGAGCCGGGGACTCTGACTCCGGAAGCGCCCAGAGCTCCCTGGCCTTTGCTGATCTCCCCGTAAAACAGAGGGATCAGTTCTTCCACCTCTGCCTCTTCAGAAATTCTCCGTGCTTCCGAAAAGATCTCATCTTCCTGAACCTCCGGCTTTTTCCCGGAGCTTTCCGGAAGGAATGTCAGTACAGGCAGCTGTTTTTCTTTCGCTTCCCGCTGCCATTCCTCTTCTTTCCCGGCAAGTCCCTCCGGAGGCAGAAGCTCCTGAAGTTCTTCCTGCAGCGGGCAGATGTGCTCCACCCGCTCCAGAATCTGTTCCTCC
>CACZQT010000249.1 GCA_902783295.1 uncultured Lachnospiraceae bacterium | reverse complement strand
GAACATCCGGAGACAGAACTGGTGCAGCTGCAGATCAATTACGCGGACTGGGAAAGCCCCTCTGTAGCTTCCAGAGGCTGCTATGAGGTGGCCAGAAAGCACGGCAAACCGGTGGTGATTATGGAACCGGTCAAGGGCGGTACGCTGGCGAATCCTCCGCAGTCTGTGCGGGACATTCTGAAAAAAGCTGATCCGAAAGCCTCTTTCGCATCCTGGGCGATCCGCTATGCGGCTTCCCTGGAAGGGGTTATCAGCGTACTCTCGGGCATGTCCAATGTGGAACAGATGGAGGATAACCTTTCCTACATGAAAGATTTCCGGCCGCTGTCCGCTGAGGAACAGGAAGTGATCTGCCAGGCGCAGGAAGCTCTCTCACAAATTGAGTCCATCCCCTGCACGGGCTGCCGCTACTGCACGGAAGGCTGTCCTATGCAGATTCAGATCCCGGATATCTTTTCCGCGATGAACCGGAAACTGGTGTGGGGTGAGGAAGAAGCAGCCAGACGGAATTATGAATTTGCTGTGAAAGACAAGGCAAAAGCATCGGAATGCATCGCCTGCGGGCAGTGTGAGAACGCCTGTCCTCAGCAGATTCCGGTAATTGCCAGACTGGCGGAATGCGCCGAAGCGCTGGAGAAATAAATAATATCTGCCGTCTGAAAGCTGTGCTTTTGAGAGGAACACGCAGCGTTGATAAAAGGAGGAGATCAGATGGATAATTTCTGCAGATATTGCGGTACGAAACTCCCGTCGGATGCCGTGTACTGTCCCGGATGCGGGAAAATGATCCCGATCGAAATTCCGGCACCGCCCGGTGCGACGGTTATCATCTCCGACGAACCGCCGGAAGGGTTCATGATGCCGCCGGAGAAGGATCTGAAAAAATAAGAAACATAGAAAGTAAGAAGTGCGGAAAAAGAGCTTTCGGGGAAAATACGGCGTGAAGATTATCGCAGGAATCTGCTGAATTCGCAGATTCCTGCATTTAGAACGCAAAAAAACTGATGTACGTAAAGAGCATTATGTGATACAATGACGCCAAAGTGTCGTGCTGCCATGAGCAGCCCGAAGCGGCGTCAGCCGGAGAAAGGAGTACAACTATGGGACTGTTTGATAAAAAATACTGTGATGTATGCGGGGATAAAATCGGCCTGCTGGGCAACCGGAAGCTGGATGACGGCAACCTTTGCAAGAACTGTGCGGCAAAGCTGTCGCCCTTCTTCAGTGAGCGGCGTCACAGTACGGTAGCTCAGATCAAGGAACAGCTGGCTTATCGTGAAGCTAACCTGGAAGACGTAAAGGCATTTCACGTGACCCGCACCATGGGCCGCGGTATGAAGGTGCTGGTGGATGAAAACGCCGGAACGTTCATGGTAACCAGAGCCAGGAACCTTGAGGAAGCCAACCCCGATGTTATCAAACTGTCCCAGGTGACGGGCTGCCGCATCGATGTGGATGAGGACAGGGACGAGCAGTACACGAAGGACAAGGACGGCAAGAGAGTCAGCTACAATCCTCCGCAGTATGAGTATTCCTACGACTTCTACATTGTGATCAATGTGAACCATCCGTATTTCGATGAGATCCGCTTCCAGCTGAACGATCATGCCATCAGCAACGGACCCCGGAGCATCAATGATCATACTCCTCAGCGTCCTGCCGGCCAGCCTATCGGCCGGCCGGCCGGCGGCATCGGAGGGATTATGGCCGGCGTAGGAGCAGCAATTCTCAACAGTGTTCCTGCCCGCAATGCCGAATATGATGCCATGATGCAGGAAGCGGAAGAACTGAAGGCAATCCTGCTGCAGACCAGTGAAAGCCTCCGTGAAGAGAGAGAAGCCGCGAATGCGCCGAAGATCAAGGTAACCTGCCCGGTCTGCGGAGCTACTACGCTGCCGGATGCCAACGGATGCTGTGAATTCTGCGGAAGCCCGGTGAAGTGAAAGTAACAGCGAGTCCAAATCATCGACGATCGTGCTTGCACGAACCGTCGAATGGCCTTGGCGAGCGCAGCTGCTTTCAGACGCATTTGTGCAGGGAACTGCATGGAGAACAAGTGTGAAAAAAGGCTCTTCGGAGATCCTGAATATGCAAGAGGGGACGTGCAGGCAACACGTCCCCTCTTGCAATACACGGAAAATGCGGAAAAGGCCTTCAGAAGCGGTGAAAAAGCCTTCAGAATCAGCGAAAAAGCTTGCAAGATCACGGGCTGTGATGTAAAATATTTCGTACTGTATTCGTACGGGAAGCAGGACGGGCAGAAAAGACAGGCGCTTTTCAAGGAAATACGATTCCTGCCGAAAGGAGAAAATGATGCGTAAGTTCATGCGGAGGATGGTGCTGGCAGCAGGGATGTTCTGTGTTCTGCTTCTGGTTGGCTGCGGATCCGAAGTAAAGTTTGAACCTACAGAATCCAGTATTTATCTTCGTGCCGACGGCTCAGTGATCAGCGCTGAAATCACAGGCTTTGACAACACCAGCTTCGGGGAAGAACGATACAGCGAGGAAGAACTGAGAGCTTTTGTGGAGGATGCCGTAAAAGCTTACAATGCCGGAGTGGGAAGCCCGAATCTGGCATATTCGTCTGAACTTCCGGATAAAAACTCGATCCTGCCGGTAAGCATCGACAGTCTGAAGGTGGCGGAAAAAGAAGCGGAGCTGATCATTTCCTATGCCAGCTGCGCAGACTATCTGAAGTTCAACGATGCGGACGACACTGTTACGCAGCTTTCCGTGACTTCTGCGCCGGTGGCTGTAGCATCCGGAGTTTCCCTGGATGGTCTCCTCAATGCCAAGGGTGAGATCGTGGACACCTCCAAAGCAAAGGAAAGCGAAAAGTACCGTGTAGCGACGGTAACAGGGGGTACGACGGTTGTCATCAACGGGAAGATCCTCGGCGTTTCCGGTGCGGAGATTCTGGGTGACCATATGGTAAGGACCACTGCAGGTGTGACAGCCTGTATTCTGTTCCGGTAACCGGGACCGCGTTTCAGGCAGGAAGCGGCAGGGACCGGTTTTCAGGCCCGGTGCTTCAAAAAGGTTTTGTATAGGATTCACCGGGGGGTATTTTGATCTGCATGTACTATGACGTGAAAAGCACGTCAGGAAAGAGGATATGATTATGGAAAAGACAATGGAAAAGATTGTGGCACTGGCGAAATCCAGAGGTTTTGTGTATCCGGGTTCCGAAATCTACGGCGGCCTGGCCAATACCTGGGATTACGGCAATCTGGGCGTAGAGCTGAAGAACAATGTAAAGCGCGCCTGGTGGCAGAAGTTCGTACAGGAAAACCCTTATAATGTCGGCGTGGACTGTGCGATCCTTATGAACTCCCAGACCTGGATTGCCAGCGGACATCTGGGCAGCTTTTCCGATCCCCTGATGGACTGCCGCTGCTGTCATGAGCGTTTCCGTGCAGATAAGCTGATTGAAGATTTCTGCCAGGAGCAGGGCATTGAACTGGAAGGCTCTGTGGACGGCTGGTCGGCAGAGCAGATGCAGGATTTTATCCGGAATCATAATGTTCCCTGCCCGACCTGCGGGAAGCATGATTTTACCGATATCCGCCAGTTCAACCTGATGTTCAAGACCTTCCAGGGCGTAACCGAAGACGCGAAGAATACCGTGTACCTGCGTCCGGAAACCGCGCAGGGCATCTTCGTGAACTTTAAGAATGTGCAGCGTACGTCCAGGAAGAAGATTCCGTTCGGCATTGCCCAGATCGGCAAATCCTTCCGGAATGAGATCACACCCGGCAACTTTACCTTCCGTACCCGTGAGTTCGAGCAGATGGAACTGGAATTCTTCTGTGAACCCGATACGGATCTGGAATGGTTTGCTTACTGGAAAGAGTACTGCATCAACTGGCTGCGGTCTCTGGGTATGAATGATGAAGAACTGCGCGCCCGCGATCACGAGAAGGAAGAGCTTTCCTTCTATTCCAAGGCTACAACGGATCTGGAGTTCCTGTTCCCCTTCGGCTGGGGCGAGCTGTGGGGTATTGCGGACCGCACGGATTATGACCTGGGCCGCCATCAGGAAGTGTCCGGTCAGGATCTTACCTATTTTGACGATGAAAAGGGCAAAAAGTACATCCCTTATGTGATTGAACCTTCGCTTGGCGCAGACCGTGTAACCCTGGCCTTCCTGTGCAGTGCTTATGATGAAGAGAACATCGGCACGGAAGAAAAACCGGATGTCCGTACGGTTCTGCATTTCCATCCGGCTCTGGCACCGGTGAAGATCGGTGTGCTTCCTCTGTCCAAGAAGCTGAATGAAGGGGCGGAGAAGGTTTATACCGAGCTCTGCAAGTATTACAACTGCGAATTTGATGACCGCGGCAATATCGGCAAGCGCTACCGCCGTCAGGATGAGATCGGCACGCCGTTCTGCGTGACCTACGACTTCGATTCTGAAACGGACAACGCAGTGACGATCCGCTTCCGCGATTCTATGGAGCAGGAGCGTGTTCCGATCGCGGAGCTGAAGAACTGGTTTGAGGATAAGTTCCGCTTTTAAGAGAGGTAACTATGAAAATATTCAATACACTGGACCGAAGAAAAGAAGAATTCGTACCCCTGGAACCGGGTAAGGTACGGATGTATGTCTGCGGGCCGACGGTTTATAACTATATCCACATCGGCAATGCCAGACCCATGATCTTCTTCGACACGGTACGCCGGTATTTTGCCTACCGCGGGTATGAGGTGAATTTTGTCTCCAACTTCACGGATGTGGATGACAAGATCATCAAGGCTGCCAATGAAGAAGGTGTGGACTCTTCCGTGATTTCCGAGCGCTTTATTGCAGAGTGCAAAAAGGACATGGAGGGGATGAATGTTATGCCGGCAACCGTCCATCCCAAGGCGACGGAAGAGATCGACGGCATGATTGACATGATTTCCGAACTGATTGAAAAAGGCTATGCCTATGAGGTAAACGGCACTGTCTATTACCGGGTGCGCCGTTTTAAGGACTATGGCAAGCTCTCCGGCAAGAATCTGGACGATCTGCAGTCCGGCAGCCGTTCCCTGCTGGTTACCGGCGAGGATGAAAAAGAAGATCCCATGGACTTCGTGCTGTGGAAGCCGAAAAAAGAAGGGGAGCCTTACTGGGAGTCTCCCTGGGGACAGGGCCGTCCGGGCTGGCATATCGAGTGCTCCGTGATGAGCAAAAAATATCTGGGTGAGCAGATTGATATCCATGGAGGCGGCGAGGATCTGATTTTCCCGCACCATGAAAATGAAATCGCCCAGAGTGAAGCAGCCAGCGGGAAAGAGTTTTCCCATTACTGGATGCATAACGCCTTCCTGAACATTGACGGTACGAAGATGTCCAAATCCCTGGGCAATTTCTTTACCGTACGTGAAGTCAGCGAGAAGTATGACCTGCAGGTGCTGCGTTTCTTCATGCTTTCCGCCCACTACCGCAGTCCGCTGAATTTCTCGGCAGAACTGATGCAGGCAGCCAAGAACGGCCTGGACCGTATTGTGACGGCTGTACAGCGTGTGGACGAACATGTGAAAACCACGCCGGTTACGGGACAGCTTTCCGAATCTGTCAAAACGGCTGTGGACGCACTGGTGCAGAAGTTCGAAGAAGCCATGGATGATGACTTCAATACAGCAGACGGAATTGCTGCTCTGTTTGAACTGGTCAAAGCTTCCAATACTGCGCTGGATGAAGGAGCAAATCTGGAGACGGCGAAATATCTTTCGGATAAGATGCATATGCTGTGCGATGTCTTCGGCATCATTACAGAAAAGAAGGAAGAGATTCTGGATGCCCAGGTAGAGGCTCTGATTGAGGAACGTCAGGCAGCCCGTAAGGCGAAGAACTTCGCCCGCGCGGATGAAATCCGCGATCAGCTGGCGGCGCAGGGCATTCTGCTGAAGGATACCCGCGAAGGCGTGAAATGGAGCCGGGCATAAATAAACAGTAAGCCGCGCGCCACGGAGGGTGCAGATGAAGCACCCTCCGTGGCGCTTTTCAGGCAGATACCGGAGCAGAGATGGAAGAGATTATTCGAGACGTTTTTGGGCTGAAAGACAGAGATATCAGAGAAACCTCCGCTCTGTCTCTTGCTTTTTTAGGAGACGCGGTTTTTGAACTGATAGTTCGCACCGTGCTCGTGGAGCGCGGCGGAAAGCCGGCGGAGCTGAGCCGGAAAAAAGGCGAACTGGTGAACGCGGCAAGTCAGGCACGTATGGCGGAATTCCTGGTGGAACAGGGTCTTCTGACCGAAGAAGAAGAGGGAGCGTACCGCCGCGGCCGCAATTCAAACCCGCATACACTGGCCAGATCGTCCAGTTCGGGAGACTATCACAAGGCTACCGGCCTGGAGTGCCTGATGGGAAGCCTGTATCTGACCGGGAGAACCGGGCGGGCGGTGGAACTGGTGCGCCTGGGGCTGGAGCACCTGGGATAAACAGGATACAGAAGGGGAAAACATGAGTGTACAGGAGACAACTATAGAGGGAAGAAATGCAGTTCTGGAAGCGTTTCGTTCCGGAAAAACCATAGATAAGCTGTTCCTGCTGGACGGCTGCCAGGACGGTCCCATCCGCACCCTGGCCAGGGAAGCGAAAAAACACGATACCATCCTGAAATATGTCACCAGGGAAAGGCTGGACCAGATGTCCGAAACCGGAAGTCATCAGGGAGCGATAGCGGTTTCCGCAGCCTATACCTACGCGACAGTAGACGATATACTGGCAAAGGCTGCGGAAAAGCAGGAAGATCCTTTTATTCTTCTGCTGGACGGAATCGAAGATCCGCACAACCTCGGTGCCATCATCCGGACAGCGAACCTGGCAGGCGCACACGGGGTCATTATTCCCAAAAACCGTGCGGTCGGGCTGACAGCAACCGTAGCAAAAACCTCGGCCGGTGCTCTGAACTATACGCCGGTTGCCAAGGTTACCAACCTGGTGCAGACCATGGAAGCGCTGAAGAAAAAAGGACTTTGGTTTGCCTGTGCGGATATGGACGGGCAGCCCATGTACCGGATGAATCTGGCCGGTCCCCTCGGGCTGGTGATCGGCAATGAGGGAAAAGGCGTATCCCGGCTGGTGCGGGAAGCCTGCGATATGACAGTTTCTATTCCCATGGCAGGCGACATAGATTCCCTGAACGCTTCCGTAGCGGCAGGTGTCCTGGCATTTGAAGTTGTCAGACAGAGAAAATTCAAGTAGCGGGACAGAGGGACTGTCCCCTTGTCCTGTGTGGTTTCTGTGTAAATGGATATGGAATTTTCCGGCCGTCTGTGTTATTCTTTCGGTGTCGGAATATGTCTAACATTCGCTGAAGGAGGCAAAGGGAGACAGAGTTGAAAAAGATTCTTTATGGGGCACTGGGCGTTCTGGTACTTGTGGCGGTGTTTGGAAGCATTTATGTGCGGATGAACTCAGGCCGTGAGGATGAAGTGGTCATAAGGGCCGGGGCAGCCGTCCGGGCGGAAGCGCCTGAGGCAGCTGACGCGCAGGAAGCAGCTGCGGAACCGGCCTGGTATGAACTGTCGGAGGAAGAAACCGTAGAAGTGCTTACCGCGACAGAAGAAGACGATCAATTCCCGGAAGAGGATCCGGCGGAAGAAGAATCCGGAGAAGAAGAGGACTGGACCCTGGAGGAAAAGGAATTTTCTGCCATAGAGACAAGTATCCGGAAGGCTATAAAGAACAGGAATTATATCCTGGAAAACAGTGACGTACAGTTTCTGGAGTGGAACGACGTCAGAGGGCTTTCTTCCGATGAGATCAGCATGGCCTGCCAGGAGATCTACGCCCGCCATGGGTACCGGTTTGAGAAAAAGCAGGTACTGCGCTATTTCCAGGCAAAAACCTGGTATGATGCGACTGTTTCCCCGTCGGATTTTCATGCGGAGCAGATATTCGGCGAAGCGGAAAAATATAATGTGAAATATCTGAAATCCCTGGTGGCAGTCAAAGGCCTGGACGGGATGGGAAAGGCATCTTCTAAAAAGAAGGTGGATTCCTACGGATATGAAAACGGTTATTCCAAACTGTCGTTTAAGCTGAAAAAGGGAAGTCTGTCGAAGAAAAACGGATACTATGAAGTGACAGCCGTATACATGGCTCCCGTGACTGTGCCGGGTGACCTGCAGCCGGGGGATGAAGTAAGGGTTTCCGTGAATGATCTGAAAGGAGCAAGGCTGACTCTTGTCCGGGACGAGGACGGGCTGTATGACAAGAACGACCCGACCCGTACCTTCGAGTACTTTAACCAGAGCGGCCGGGTTACCCTGTATGAGGACAGTGCGGACCGGGTCGACAAGCCGGTTTATGAAGGAAAGCTTTTTATCCGCGAGGACGCCGTGGAAGGGCAGTGGCTGGGAAAAACGAGGACATTCCGGCCGCAGACAGTGAAGAAACGGAACCTCCAGTTTAACGCCGTCACCTTTGACAGCAAGGGATATGCAGTGAGGCTGTTGAATACAGGCGACTGAAGCCTTTTCTCTGAGAGGGCTGTCAGCTGAACTGATCAGGATCCTATTAGAAGCAGTAAGGAGAGACAAGGGGCCGGTTCCCCTGTCCCGCAGCTGTGCGGGACAGGGGAACCGGCCCCTTCTTTCTTCTGTTCACAGATTGAAACTGCTGCCTCAGCAGATCCGCAGGATCTGCTCGTAGATCAGATGATCTTTCCCGCCCGGCAGATTGGAATTTCCATGCAGATGACCGAAAAACCAGTGACGGTAGGTCAGTTTTCCTTTGATATCTTCCAGAAAGCGGTTGACGCGTCCTGCGTGGGAAAATCCCAGAGAAGCATGACAGGAAAGAGGAGCCGCGTGGGTAAACACAAAATCCACATGATACCCTGCTGCTTCCAGCGCTTTTTCCGCCATCTGCTCCTCCCCGGGTCCGGGCATCTCCTGATCCCACCAGGAAAGGCCCCGGACGCGGAACTGACAGCCGCTGTCCAGCATTTTCCGGTATGTTTTCTGGTAATCCACCTCTTCGGGAAAGTTCACGGGATCCAGGATTCCGTCGGCAATGTCGTGACTGGCTGCACCGCCGTAGGCAAAGCATTTCTGCCCGTCCAGGTCGAATACACCCGGTTCCAGCATCCGGACAGAGGGACGGATGACCCGCGTAAATCCGCCTTTCCAGAACTCCTTGGGATATCCCCGGCGGAGCTTTTCTTTTTCTTCTTCCGGCATTTTCCGGTACAGCCAGCAGGAGAGCAGAGGCTCGTTCCTGCAGCCGGTCAGACGGTCGTAATTTTCATGATTTCCCGGGATAAACAAGGTGGTAAAAGGTTTATCTTCCAGCCAGTCCAGACTGTATTTTTCCTGGGAGCTTTCCGCAAAGCGTTCCCGGTTCGTCTCCCAGATTCCGCCAAAGTCCCCGCAGATAATGAGAAAATCATCTTTTGTCAGTTCTCTCTGCTCCGGGAAGTTTTTCACATTCAGACGGGGAATGAAGCCGTCTGTCGAATGCCAGCCGATCTTTTCCGGACCGTGAGTATCTCCGGTTACAAAAACAGACATAAGAGAACCTCCTTTCCTGCGGGTTTTGTGTTCAGGTGTATCAGATGGTCTGAAGAATGTGTGCTGCGGCGCCATGCAAGAGGGTTACAGCTCCAGCGGGTGATCCCCGATCCGGGATGTCACAAAATCCAGGAATTTCCGCTCTTTCTGGCTTAGTTTTTTCCCGGATTTCCAGGCAAGATAAATAGGCCGGACCAGCGGATGCCCCTGGATGGTAAGGGCAGTAATCTGAGTCTGGTCCATTGTGGGAAATTTAGGCGTCACTGCATAGCAATTATAGTCCAGAACGTAGGTCAGAGCGGCGTTCAGGTTGCTGACCTCGGCGGAGAGGATCATAGGTCTGCAGTTATACTGTTGATAGACAGCATCGATCAGCCGGTTGATTTCCGCAGCATGGCGTACTCTGACACAGGGGGCGCTTTTCAACTCCTGAAAGGAGATTTCCGTACGGTTCCCCCAGGGATGAGAGCCCGAAACCATCACATACAGGCTCTGGTGAAAAACGGGAATACCCTCCGTCCCTTTCCGGAGAGAGAGGCAGAAGGCAAAATTCAGCTTGTTCAGGCTGAGAAGATCCAGAAGTTCCTGGTTGGAGGTGGAAATCCGGCGGGAAATATCGAAGCTGTGATCCGGATCCAGATCTCCGAAATCCCGGAAGAGCTTCTTCAGCGGCTGGAATGGCATGGTATGGATATAGCCGATACGCAGAATCTGATTGTCGCGGATCATATGGTCAGACAGCATATCCAGGCCGCGGTCGATACAGGCCAGTCCTGAAGCAGTATGCTTCAGGAAGATTTCCCCGGCTTCGGTCAGGTGCAGCCGGTTGCTGCTTGCATCCCGGATAAAAAGCGGCACACCCAGTTCTTTTTCCAGATCTTTAATAGTGGCGCTCAGGCCGGGCTGCGAAATAAAAAGGCGGCGGGCTGCCTGTGTAATGTTGAGTTCTTCGGCAGCCACTACAAAATATCTCAGCTGGCGCAGTGTCATAAACGGAACCTCCGGCCATAACTAAAAGCTTATAGTAAATCCAGAAAAAAAGTATTATGTATAATGACAATAGCATGCTATACTGATTATGTCAAGTTGAAGAGTCCCGCAATGTTGTGTGTGGATTCCGGAATAAAGACCGATGGCAGAGTTTTGTGACAGATCAGCGGACAGTTTATGAATGCGAGGTGTACATATGGAAAGATTTATCAAGGATATCATCGAAAAAGAAGGCGCCCTGAATGAAACAGATCAGGAGCTGTTCCACACCAACTGCGCGGAGAATCTGTTCCGCTCAGCCAACGCAAAGTACGACCTGAAGGTTACCGAGGAATTCATCCAGGCAATCATCCCGTTCGGTGCCGGTATGCAGACCCAGAATACCTGCGGTGCGCTGCTGGGCAGCCTGGCTGCTTTGGGAATGATCTACGGGGAACCGAAACCTACATTGAACAAGAAAATGAAAGCAGCTGTTACCAAGTACGTAGAAAGATTCGAGGAAATCTTCCACAGCATGAAATGTTCGGAAGTGAAGCCTGCGTTCATGGATGAAGCCGGCAGCTGCACACCGGTAAAGATCAGAGCCGGACAGCTTCTTGACGAAATCGTGGCGAATTTTGACGAGATTTACGAGGAATACCTTCGGAAGGAAGCTGAGGAAGCAGCTGCAGCACAGGAGCAGGAAGGCCAGGCCTGAGCAGAACAGGCGATCCGCTTTGTTGAAGAGTATCAGAACAGAGGGAAGATTCCTGTTCTGAAAAACAGGTCCTGATGCAGTGTGCATCGTGAGAGAGGAAAATCATGAAAGTTTTGATTATAGGCGGGGTCGCCGGCGGCGCCAGCTGCGCGGCGAGACTTCGCAGACTGGATGAGGATGCGCATATTGTGCTTCTGGAAGAAGGCGGACATGTATCTTACGCCAACTGCGGTCTTCCGTATTATATCGGCGGAGTGATTGAGGAGGAAGAAGAGCTGCTGCTGCAGACGCCCGAATCTTTCTACAGACGCTTCCGCGTGGATGTGCGTGTGCGGAATAAAGCGGAAAAGATTTCGCCGGAGACGAAAACCGTGACTGTCCGGAACCTGGAGGATGGAAGCTGCTATGAGGAGTCTTACGACAAGCTTGTGCTTTCTCCCGGCGCAGCTCCGTTCCGCATTCCTGTGAACCCGAAGGCTGCTTCCCGTGTCTTCACCCTCCGCAGGGTGGAAGACTGCCGGAAAATCCGGGATATGGTAACAGCCGGAAAGTATCGTTCTGCCGTAGTGATCGGCGGCGGCTTTATAGGGCTGGAGGTCTGCGAAAATCTGCAGAAAGAAGGCATTGATGTGAGTGTGGTGGAAGCCATGCCGCAGATTCTCCCTCCTTTCGACGAGGAGATTGCTGAGATCCTGCACGGATGCCTGCGGGATCACGGTACAGCTCTGTATCTGAATTCGAAGATGGAAGACATCTCTCCCTCCGAAACAGGCGGCTGTGTAGTCTCTTTGTCCGGCGGGAAACAGCTTTTCTGTGATTTCGTGGTAATGGCGGTAGGCGTAAGGCCGGATACAGCGCTGTGCCGGGAAGCCGGTATGGAACTGACGGACCGCGGAAGCATTCTGACGGATGAAAATTTCCTGACCAGCCTGCCTGATGTCTACGCAATCGGTGATGCTGTCATCACAAAAAACCGCCTGACAGGCATGCCGGGAATGACAGCCCTTGCCGGCCCGGCCAACAAGCAGGGCAGACTGGTGGCGGATATCCTGTGCGGAAGGAAGACCATTCCCTACCCCGGCGTTCTGGGATCCTTTGTCATCCGCCTGTTTGACCGTACGGCAGCTGCCACAGGCATCAATGAAAGAACCTGCCGCCAGGCAGGACTGGATTATGCAAAGATCTATCTGCTTCCCTACGACCACGCGACGTATTATCCCGGCGCGGAGCAGATGGTGATGAAGGTGCTGTTCGAGAAGAAGACCGGAAAGCTTCTCGGGATGCAGTGTACCGGACTTTCCGGCGTGGAAAAGCGGGTGGATGTGTTTGCAGCCGCTCTGCATTTCGGCGGAACGGTGCAGGATCTGGAAGAACTGGATCTGTGCTATGCGCCTCCCTATTCTTCCGCTAAGGATCCGGTGAATTTCGCCGGTTTTGTCGGGGATAATCTCATGCAGGGAATTTCCCGTTTCTGGTACTGGGATCAGATGCCGGAACGTGGAGGAGAGAACGAAGTGCTGCTGGACGTACGTACTCCGGAAGAATACGAGGACGGGCATCTGGAAGGCGCTGTGAATATCCCTGTTGATGAATTGAGGGAGAGAATTTCCGAACTTCCGAAAGACAAAGAGATTTACCTTTACTGCCAGGTAGGCATCCGGGGCAATGTTGCCCAGAGAATCCTGACACAGAAGGGCTACTCTGCCTGGAATCTTTCCGGCGGTTATGGCCTGATGTCGAGGATCGGAAAGGCCTGAGGGGTATGAACGGGGAAAAGAAAGAGCTTCTGGAACATCTTGGACGGGAACTGGCGGAAGCCTGGTGCAGCAAAAAAACCGTCCCTCCTTTCACAAGGGATCACGGGGAGCTTACTCTGGAAGATGCTTACGAAATCCAGAAGGTTATGATGGCGGAGCTTTGTGCCCGGGGATTTACTCCGAGTGGAAGGAAAATGGGGTATACCAATCCGGCTATGCAGAAAAAGATGGGACTTGCCGGGCCTTCCTGGGGATGGCTGCTTGCCGAGCGCCGGTTCACAGACGGCGAAAAAGTTCTTTTTTCAGACTTCATCCAGCCGGGCATTGAAACAGAACTCCTGTTTGTATTGAAGGAAGATCTGAATAACGGCCCATATGACCGGAAGAGCCTGCTGCAGGCTGTGGCAGGGTTCAGAGCTGCCATGGAAATCGTGGACATGAGGCAGATCCGCCAGGGAAAAACCCAGCGGGACAGTGTGGGAGATGAAGGCGCTTTTGGAGCCTGCGTGGCCGGAACGAAGCTGATCCCTGCAGCTGGACTGAATCTTTCGGAGTGGACATCCGTTCTGTACCGGAACGGAGTGGTGGAAGCAGAAGGAACCGGAAAAGCTGTGATGGAAGATCCTGTCAATGCCCTTCTGTGGCTGGCCAACGAGCTCTGGAATACAGAAGAGTATCTGCGGACTGGCGAAGAGATCCTCACGGGATCTTTCACACCGCTGGCAGCAGCGGGGGCCGGAGATGTCTTCCGGGCTGTGTTCAACGGGAAAGAAAGTGTAGAAATCTGTTTTGCCTGAGGACCGGGACAGAGGGACTGTCCCCTTGTCCCGCACCTCATCCCGTGGAGGAGATCATGGACTCTCAACAACTGAAAGAACTGAGTACGGTCCTGTATTACGCGGACCGCTGGAAATTCCGCATTCCTCCGATCTCTTCCCGACGGTCTTCCCTTTCGGAAAAAGAGGGATATGAGATCCAGCGGCATCTGATTTCCCGGTACGGTGCACCGGAAGAGGTCCGTGCCGGCTACAAAATGGGAGGGATTTCCTATGGACTGCCTCCCGGAGCTTTTGGACCGCATTACGGAATACTGCTGAAGGAAAAGGTTTTCTCTTCCGGCGTCCGCCTGGACTGCAGTGCTTACCTGGAACCGGGACTGGAAGCAGAAACAGCAGTGCTTCTGGGCATGGACCTTCCGGCAGGAAGTACAGCGGAAGAGGCTGAGAAGGCTGTAAAGGATCTTTTTCCTGCCTTTGAACTGGTGGAGAGCCGCCAGCAGCGGACCGGAAAAACCATGCCGGACAGCCTGGCGGATAATGCTTCCTTCGGCGCCTGCATTCTGGGAGAACCGGTGCCGGCTGCCCGGATCGGAGGAAAAAGGATAGCGGTTTCCGTCCGCAGGAATGGAGAGGAAATATCCCTGTCCGCAGGGAATGTAAGTATATCAGAGCTCGCGGAAGCGTTGCTCTGGCTGGCAGCCAAAGCGGAAGAATCCGGCAGCCGGCTTAAGGCGGGGGACCTGATTCTGGCCGGCGCATTGACCAGGCCGCTGGTGCCGCTGGTACCTGGTGTTACGGTTTGTGCCTGCTTTGACGGGCTGGGAGAGGTAATGGCAGAAGGAGGTATGCCATGAAAAAGGTGCTGAAATGGCTGGACAATAACCTTGAAGAGGTGATTCTGGCCACACTTCTGGCGGTGATGGCCTGCGTGATGTTCATGCAGATCTGCCGCCGGTTCCTGATTCACAACACATTGATCTGGCCGGAGGAACTGGCCAGAGACTGTTTCATCTACACGGCGTTTTTCTGCATTCCGATGTGTATCCGCCGGGGCACGATGCTGAAGGTGGATATCCTGGTGGAATCTCTCCCGAAAAGCATCCGCAAGTGGATGATCTATCTGGGAGACATTGTGACGCTGGTCATCGTTGTGATCCTTTGGCGCTATTCCTTTGATGTGCTGGCAAATGCCCGTAAGGTAAAGGATGTCAGCCAGACCATGGGATTCGACATGGTATGGATCTACGGAATGCCGGTATTTGCTTTTGGACTCGCTGTCTTCCGGGGAATCCAGCATGTGATCCGCCGCGGAAAGATTGTATTTTCCGGCGTGGAAGAGCAGGAGAAGGATGAAGCGGAAGAATTGATTGAACAGGCCAGAGAAGATCTGGAGCAGAGCGCGGATAAGCAGGGGGTGAAATAAATGGTTACATTGATGCTTTTATTCTTTGCCGTCGCGCTGGTGCTTGGTCTTCCGATCGCCATGGCGATTGTGGGCTCCGCCCTGATGCCTCATTTTGCGGATCCCAGCTTCCCTGCCAACGGAGCATATATTATCCGCAGCATGATTGCCGGCGTGGATACGTTTACCATCCTGGCGCTGCCGTTGTTCATGCTCTCCGGAGACATCATGTGCAAGGGCGGTATCTCCAAGAAACTGTTTGACCTGTTTGCATTGATTTCCGGAAAACGCTCCGGCGGCATGCCTATTGCCACGGTAATCACCTGTCTGTTCTTTGGTGCTATCTCCGGTTCCGGTCCCGCCACCTGTGCGGCGGTAGGCGCCATGGTGCTGCCAATCCTGATCGATGACCTGGGATATGACAAGGTGTTCTGCGGGGCTTTGCTTGCCACAGCCTCCGGTCTGGCAGTTATCATCCCTCCCAGCATTCCGTATGTCACCATCTGTACGGTTACGGGAGAATCTATCGGCGACCTGATGATTGCCGGCATTCTGCCCGGCTGCACAATCGCACTCTTCCTCTGCATCTATGCGGTCTATTACTGCAAGACGCACGGAGAAGATAAAGAGAAAATTCAGAAGAACTACGACAAACTTGCAGCGCAGGGAAAGGGAAAGATTATTTTCTCCAGCATCCCGGCCCTGATGTTCCCGGTTCTGACTCTTGGCGGTATTTACGGCGGTATCGTGACGCCTACCGAGGCAGCCTGTGTATCCGTATTCTACGCTTTGGTTGTCAGCCTGTTTATTTATCGGACGGTCAGTTTTAAAGATATTCCCGGATTCCTGGTCGGTGCCTGTCATACTTACGGCCCGGTCTGCATCCTGCTCTGTGTTGCCAGAGCTTTTGCCAAAGTCTTTACCCTGACCGGGGCACCCACGGCTTTCGCCACTCTGCTGACATCCAACATTTCTTCCAAACCGGTGTTTATCCTGATGGTGATCCTGCTGCTGTTCGTGATCGGCATGTTCATGGACTGCGGCCCTGCGAACATCATCCTGGCCCCCATTTTCCTGCCGGTGGCGAAAGCCTTCGGGATGCATCCCATCCACTTCCTGCTGCTGATGGTCTGCACCCTGGCTGTAGGCTTTGTAACCCCTCCTTTTGGTATGAATCTGTTCGTGGCATCCCCGCTGGTTAAGGTTCCTACCATTGAAATCGGCAAGAAGGCAATTCCCTTTATTATCATGAACGTACTGGCGATCCTGCTGATCGCCTTCGTACCGGCCATCGCGCTGTGCCTGCTGTAACTTACTGAATCAATCTGGTAACAAAGAAAAAAACATATATTTATTATGTTCCGAGACCCAAAAATCTTAAAGGAGAATTGAATCATGAAAAAAGCTGTTGCCCTGCTGCTCGCTGCTGCTATGCTTCTGCCCTGCGCCGGAATGAAGGTTCAGGCGGCGGAAGGCCTTTCCAAAGAATATTCCTTTAATGTCGGCTCTTCTTCTACCGCCGGCACCACCATTACCAAGACTTTCGAAGCTGTTCAGGCTGAAGCTCCCGAAGTTTCCGGCGGAAAGCTGAAGATGACCTATTTTGGTGCTTCCTCTCTGGGAACCGATAAAGAAATGCTGACGGAATGCATCGCCGGAAATCTGCCCATCGTAGTTATGACCACTGCTTCCATGACCGGTTCTGTACCGCAGCTGGCTCTGTTCGATATGCACTGCGCCGCCAGCTCCATGGAAACCTACACGAAGCTGATGGAAGATCCGGAATTCCTGGCCGAAGTACAGAGCTGGTTCGAAGCTTCCAACCTGAAGCTGATCGCCTGGGAATCCCAGTCCAGCAAGCATCTGGCCTCCACTGTTCCGGTGAACACCATTGAGGACTTTAAGGGCTATGACATGCGGACCCTGTCCAACAAGTATCACATCGCTTTCTGGCAGGAAGTCGGCGCCAACACCATCCAGATCGACGCTTCCGAACTGTACCTGTCCGTACAGCAGGGTCTGATCCAGGGTATTGAAATGAACATGGCTTCCATTCTGAGCCGCAAGCTGCCGGAGGTTTGCCCCTACGTCATCGAGACCATGGACCTGTCCCATATGACCATGGCTGTTATGAGCCTGGATGTGTACAACAGCATGACTCCCGAAGATCAGGCCTGGTTTGACAACTACATGGTCACCGTGAACGAGAAGTTCAACGCACAGGCTATTGAAGATAATGAAGCCGGCTGGAAGACTCTGGAAGAAGCCGGTGTTACCGCGATGCGCTTCAATCCGGAACTGTTCGCTGCCATGAAGGAAAAGGCTGAGGTCAGCTCCTGGGCACAGGCCCGTGAAGCTCTGGGCGATGAAGTTGTTGATTTCTATCTGGATCACATCGCTGCTATTGAAGCAGAATAATCATCTGCAGGTCATGCTCTGAAAGCCTGCATCGGAAGATCCAAAAGCGTCTTTTTGATGCAGGCGCCTTCTCTGAAACCAGTCATCACCTCACAACAGAATAGTATCAAGGGACAGGATGCTCTGCGGTTCTCCTCGGAACAGGCTGCCGGGCATTCTGCGCCTAAAAAACACCTAAATAAACTTTTTTTCAGGAGGAAACATCATGATTTACGATACTGTCAAGAACAAAGAACGTTACAAGGATATGCCCAAGCTGTATGAAGCTCTCTGCTATCTGGAGAAACTGACCCCCGAAACCTTCACTGAAAACAGAATCACGCTGGACGGTATCAAGAAATTCGTCGTCCGCAAAGACTATGATACAGAGCCTGCCGAGACGGCTCCCTACGAGGTACATCACATCCGTGCCGACATCCACTACATGCTGATCGGAACGGAAGGCGTACAGACCGGAGACGAAGCAGAACTGACTCCCATCAAGGGCGGCTATGTGGAAGCGAAAGACTGCGGTGAAGTAGAAGGTCACGTAGATGGCACTTATTGGATCAAACCCGGATATTTCGCTCTGGTTCTGCCTGGCGAAGCCCACAAGACCGGCATCATGGTCGAAAAGCCCGAGCGCATTCTGAAAGCGGTTTATAAATATCAGGTAGAAGACTGAGGAGGACAGGAGAATGAAGGGCGTAGTTCCGAATTTTAATGATGGAAAACTGTATGTAACCATCCCGCTGATGGCAACCTCTCTGGAAGATCTTCGTGAACAGGCTAAGACTGCGAAAGCAAATGATCCGGATATGGTGGAATGGCGTGCGGATGCTCTGGTCGGCATTGATAAGAAGGAAGTGCGCGACGAGGCTATCAACATTGTACGTACCGAAATGGGGACCGTTCCCGTGCTGTTCACCTGCCGTGATTTCTGCGACCGCGGCAAGCAGGATCTTCCTTACGAAGTAAAGAAAGAGATCCTGGAAGCAGCGATCTGCTCTGACTCGATTGATGTTGTGGATATCGAACTGCCTCATAAGGAGTATATTCCGAAGCTGCGCGAACTGGCTCATGCACATGGCGTGCTGCTGCTGATTGCACACCATGACTGGGAAAAGACTCCTCCCAAGGAAGAGATGAAACGCATCATCCGCGAGGAATATGATCTGGGAGCTGACATTCTGAAGTATTCCTTTGCTCCTCAGAGCTATGGCGATGTGGCTGATGTTGCCGAAGTGACGCTTGAAACCAAGGCCGACTGGCAGGATCGTCCCTGCTTCTCCATCTCCGGCGGCGAGAAGGGCATGATCTCCCGTATCTGCGGACGCGCGCTGGGCACGAACCTGTGCTTTGCCTCCATCGGGAAGACCATGCAGGTGCATATCGCTGATCTGCGCCGGCTGGATAAGCTCATCCTCGGATAATCCGTCACTGTTTATAGAACAAAGGGAACAGGCTCTCTGCAGGGAGCCTGTTCCCTTTGTTCTGGGATGTGGGCATTGCTTACCGATAAGTCCGTTAAAGCCTGCTAAAAGTGAGTCCTCAACTTGCTCACGCTCTATGATAACTGAGCAGCTGCTAAGATCACTGCGCTGAAGAAATTACAGGCTG
>CACZQT010000248.1 GCA_902783295.1 uncultured Lachnospiraceae bacterium | reverse complement strand
TTTGCCATTCCTGCAGTACAGACAGCAATCTTAGCATCTGCTCGATCGTCAGTGAGTGTCAGCAAGTTGAGAACTCACTTAAAGCAGACTTTCAGTGAGCGGCAGGTGACTGGCACGCACTTCGTTCAGGCAGAAGAAGAAAGGCGGGCACAGAGATCTGTGCCCGCCCCGTATAGAGGTTCCAACGATATAGGTTTCTGGAAAAGCAGGAATGAAATCCGCATTCCCTGAAAGTAAACCGAATCAGGTATTGAACAGCAGCCCGGATTATCTGGCCGCTTTCGCCGCGTCCCGCTTCGCCTTCCAGTTCTTGTACGTCTGTGTCTGGGTGGCAAACATCACCACGATCATAACAAACAGCAGCAGAGAAATGGGGCTCTTGAAGATGGATGCCAGCAGGCCGGGAATCGTATCGTTCAGGGTCACGCCGCGGCGGTAGTTATTCTCCAGCAGCTTCGTCAGAATGATGCCCAGCACGCATGGCGCCACCGGATACTCAAAACGTTTCAGGAAATACCCCAGCACACCAAAGCCCATCATCCAGAAGATATCGTACAGGTTCTTGTTGATGGCGTAAGAACCGACCACAGACAGGATGATGATCAGCGGCATCAGGATGCCTTTCGGGATTTCCACGATCTTCGCGAAGATCTTCACCCCGGTCAGGCCGAAGAGCACCAGGAAGAAGGAACCGATAAACAGGCAGGAAACGATCAGGTAGAACAGGGACTGTCCGGTCGCGCTCTTCATCAGGTTGGGACCGGGCTGCAGGCCATGAATGGTCAGGGCACCCAGCATAACCGCCGTTACAGCGTCACCGGGGATACCCAGAGTCAGCATGGGGATGAAGGCGCCGCCGATGGCTGCGTTGTTCGCAGATTCGGGAGCTACAATACCTTCTACCGCACCTTCGCCGAAAGGCACTTCCGGATTTTTGACCGTACGCTTCGCCTGATCATAGCACAGCAGGGCTGCGATATCGCCGCCGGCGCCGGGCAGGGCACCGACCAGCACGCCGATTACAGAAGAACGGAGGGTCAGAGGCAGATGTTTCAGGATCGTATCCCAGGAAGGGATGATCTTGTCTACTTTCTGCTTCACAGCCTGGAGATCCATTTCTGTGATCTGTACCAGAGCTTCCGAAACGCCGAACAGGCCGATCATAGCTACGACATAGTCCACGCCTTTATTCAGATATGTGTTCCCGAAAGTAAAACGGGGAACTGCCGTCATGGAGTCCATTCCGATAAGGCCCAGCATAATACCGATTGCAGCTGCCAGAAGGCCGCGGAAGATGGATTTGCAGTTCAGGGAACCGACCATCATCATACCCATGATGCCAAGCAGCAGATAGTCCACGGAAGAGAACTTCAGGGCCAGCTGGGATACCAGGGGAGCCGCTACGCCCAGAACCACCACGCCGAGCAGGGTTCCGACTACGGACTGAGTGGTAGCAATACCCATCGCGCGGCCTGCTTCCCCCTTCTTAGCCAGGGGATACCCATCCAGAGCGGTAGCTACCGCTGCCGGTGCGCCGGGGATGTTCAGCAGAATTGCGGAGCGGGAACCGCCATATACTGCACCGATGAAAATACCGATCATCAGGGCGATGGCGGAGTTGGTTTCCCAACCATAGGTAAAGGATACCAGCAGGGAAACGGCCATGGTAGCAGACAGGCCGGGAATAGCTCCGATATAAATGCCGGAGAAGCAGCCGATCGCCACGAAAACAATCAGCAGCGGATGCGTAAAGGGAACCAGCAGATAGTTGAGTACGCTCATGATTTTCTCCTTTCCCCGTTTACGGCAGCACCACGCTGAAGATGAAGCGGAACACTACCAGAATGAACGCCATGCAGAGCGCCGTCCAGAGAATGTTCTTCACATAATCTTTCCGCATCAGGTAACACATGCTGACCCACAGGAATACGGGGGTCGCAATATAAAATCCCACACGCAAGTTCAGCGCCACGCAATAGGCTACAATCAGGATCATCTGCACCAGAACGTCCTTCTGGAAAATGTATCCCAGCGTCTTTTTCGCCTGCTCCCCAAACGAAAGGCCGTGATTCTCTGAAGGAGCCTTCCAGTCGCTGATGATAATGCACAGCGAGAAAATGACGATCAGGGAACTGATGAACAGCGGCAGGGCGGCAGGGCCCTCAATGCCCGGCTTTGCCTGGTACAGCTTAATGGACTGCCACAGGAAGAAGGCACCGAAAAGCAGCAGCCCGAAAGCAAAGCCCTTTTCCCCCGGGGCAAACGGTTTCTGTTTTTTCTCTTCCATCTTTCTCACTCCTGAAATGAACACAGCGGGCGGGAACGCCCCGCCCGCTGTCAGTTTTTTTAATCCTTACCGTTCTCTCTTCAGCTTTCAGGATTATTCAGCTTTTGCTTCGATCTGGCCGGCTTCGGTCAGAGCGTTGATGGTGTTGGTCTGCCAGCTCTCCAGATAAGCCTTGGCTTCTTCGCCGGAAACGCCCATCGCATTGATGTGGAAGTTCTTCAGAACTTCCTGATAGCTTTCGTCTGCGAAAGCTTCGGTGAAGGCTGCGGACAGAACTTCTTCGATCGCCGGATCAGTGCCTTCCTTTACGAATACGCCATAGAAAGGACCCCAGGGCAGATACTTTTCGAATTCCGGATATTCAGCAGTTACCAGCGGAACATCGGCCATTTCTTCTACGGGTTCCAGAGCCAGCAGGCAGAGCCACTTCAGATCGCCGGACTTGTATTCTTCCAGACCGGACTGGATCTTGCAGATGGTGAAGTCGCATTCGCCGCCCAGGACAGCCGTTCTGGCGGAAGCGTCGGAATCGTACTGAACCTGCTTGAATTCCGCGCCGGTGATGGAGGTGATCAGGGAAGCAACCTCCCAGGGCAGGCCGCCGGTACCGGTGGTGGAAAGGGTAACCTTTTCGCCGGCCTTCGCAGCTTCTACGATTTCGGTCAGGGAATTGTACTTGGAATCCTTGCCGACAACCACGCCGGTGGTCTCATCGCCGATCAGGAATACGCAGTCGAAGTTTGCATAGGTCAGTTCGGAGATGCCCAGAGCCGCATACAGATTCGGGTTCTCAGCGCCC
>CACZQT010000247.1 GCA_902783295.1 uncultured Lachnospiraceae bacterium | reverse complement strand
TGAAACAGGAAGCGGAACAGCTGCGGCTCCTCCACGGCGAAGCGGATATAGTTCATGCCGATCCCCAGAATCGGATTCTGTCCTGGGGGTGTGTTCATCATGTATTGCGTGTGCAGTCGATCCACCTGCCTATAGGCGGCTTTTTTCAGATTATCAATCGTCAAAAAATGATACATCACCGGCTGGGTGGAGCAGCGCAGCTGCCCGGAAACCGTTCGCGCGTTGATATGCTCAAACCCGTTTTGGCGGGCTACTTCAATGGCTGCGCTGATGATGCTGTCTTCTGTGACCCTTATTTTGGGCGGCATATGCAGACGCTCCTTTCTTATTGTAATTTATGTTATGTAACGATTGTTATAATACAACTTTTTTGCTGCTTTGTCAATAGCGGATGATGTCCTGAAAGTGAAATAACGGCGGCACCCTGCTCTGAGCGAAGCAGGGTGCCGCCGATGACACAGCTTTTCACGCTGGCCAACGCCAGAAAAGCCGTGCCGTTCTCCTCACTGTTTTATGCAGGTTCCTTCTGTGATGCCGTTTTCGTTGAAGGCATCCACACGCACAAAGTAATTCCGATCCTTGATTAGCGCGCCAACGCGCTGATCTCCCGGCCGGAACACCATATAGCTGTGGTACAGTTTTTCGGAACTGCTGCCGAAGAGGATATTGTAACCTACCGTATTTTCCTGCGGCAGGATGGAGACTTTCATATCCAGATCGCCGGTTCTTTCCACGGTGAAAACCGGCACAGCGGGGAGGTCGCCGTCGCCCAGGCCAAAGACCCGCAGCCCGGACACACAAGGAGGCTGTCCATAGGGAACCGCCATATTGGACAGACGAAGATAACGGGCAGCTATACCTTCTTCCCGCAGGATCAGGTCGTGGGAAAGGTCAGTCTGCGCGTCGGATTTGTCTTCGATGACGAACCAGTTTACGCCGTCTGTGCTGCCCTCCAGCTTCCATTGGGTCAGCAGATCCCGCTCCTCAATGTACCTGGCCTGACTGCTGCCGATGATGGAACCGGGGCAGGGAATATCAATGCTGTCGTCAGCAAAGTTAATCTGCATGGCGTGCACGACAAAGGCCTTGCCCAGGTCGACTTGCAGCCACTCTTCCCGGCTGCTGGACGCTGCCCGCCACCAGCTCTGCGCATTTTCCTCGATGGCTTTTTCCGGCTCATAGCCTTCCGCAAAGGAGGAAGCCGCGGCCTGTTTTCCTGCGCTGAGCAGCATCCATTCGGGATTCCGCCAGGGATCCTGCTTCAGGCCGGACACCGATAAGGGCCAATCCCCGTAACGCTGGTTGCAATACAGTTCGCCCTCCGCGTCAAAGCCAGCGGGCCAGATGCCTACCCGGCGTTCAAAATCGTGATTCACGCTGATGCGCATGGTGGCAGTGTGCCACCAGTTGCCCTGCCGATCCTGCAGGGTGGAGCCATGGCCCGCCCCGGGCAGGAAGCCGCCGGGCTTGTAGGAGTAGGGATTGTTTTCCGCCAGCGTGAAGGGCCCCAGGGGACTGCCTGACACATACACACCGTCCGCGTAGGTATTGTACTGGGTGCCCGGCGCGGCGTACTGCAGATAGTATTTCCCGTCATGCTTGTCCATCCACGGCCCTTCGATATAGGGTCTGCGGGAAAACATGCCCCGGATCAGCGGCTTCAGTTGCTCCGGCACCTGATCCTCGGAAATACCCTGCCGCTTGTGGAACGCTGCGTAAGCCGCGTCGATTTCGGCTTCGGAGGCAGGAAACTGGCTGTTATCCTCCCCCACCCGCTCATAGCCGATCTCGAAGGGATGCCCCTCGATCAGCACAGTCTTTTCGCCTTTGGGCAGCATGGTTTCCGGGTTCAATTCCACACCCCAGATGGGGGTAATGTTGGAGCAGCCCCAGTAAAAATACACCCGGCCATCGTCATCAACAAAAAGGTTGGGATCCCAGAAAGGAAAGCTGCCCGGGATTTTCTCATAGGGCCCGTTCAGGATATCCCTCGTGCGCCAGCGGTCGCAGTTTTCTTCCCGACGGGAAGCGCAGAAATAGACCCAATCGCCCATGACGCGCACGTCCGGCGCGTAATCGTACAGGGGCATTTCCTTGGGCAGCCGGTGATTTTCCCAATTCACTAAATCGTCGGAGGACCACACACCTAAGGTCATGGAAGCAAAGATGTAATACCGCCCCTGGAAGCAAATCATAGAGGGATCAGCGGCTTCCCGGCAAATTTTCAGCTGCCCGTGCAGCCTGGGATCCGCGTTGAACTGGTAGCGATAGTTGATATTAACCGGGTTGCAGAGATACTTCATGACAAGTGCCCCCTTTACTCGTAGGTGAAGAAGCTGATTTTCAGCGCGCCGGGTCTGTCAAAGCTGATCCGCGCAGT
>CACZQT010000246.1 GCA_902783295.1 uncultured Lachnospiraceae bacterium | reverse complement strand
TAAATAACCTGCTGATTATACTGGCGATGATCGCCGTTGGTTTTGCCGCGGGAAAAGCACGTCTGATCCCGCACCGGGCTTCGGCGGATTTTACGACCCTGCTGATGCAGGTGGCGCTGCCCTGCATGATCTTCATGTCCATGCAGAGACCGTTTGAAATGGCCATGCTCCGGGATTCGGTGACGGCGCTGGTCCTGTGTTTTGTGTTCGTATTGCTGTTTCTGGGAGGCAGCTGCCTGCTTTCCGGAAAACTGGGCATGGAGCGGATCAGCCGGGGCACCTGGTCTTTCTGCGTGACCTTCGGGAATTCCGGATTTATGGGATTTCCGCTGATCCGGGCGATCTTCGGAAATGACGGCCTGTTCGTGGCAGCGGTGATGGGCATTGCTTTTCTGGCCGTCGAGTATACGATCTGCATCCGTATGATGACGCATTTCTCCTCCCGGGAGGGGGCAGAGGCGGTCAACTGGAAGAAAATCCTGCTGGGCAATACAAATATCGCGCTGATGCTGGGGCTGTTTTTTTTCGTAACCCAGCTGCCGGTGCCGGAGACGGTACAGACAGTGGTGAGCAGTTTTGCCAACATTACGACGCCGCTCTCCATGTTCCTGATCGGGCTGAGCCTGTCGGAGGGCAGGCTGCTGTCGGTATTCCGAAACCGGCATGCAGTAAGCTGTTCGGTTCTGCGCCTGGTGGGAGTTCCGGTGATAACGATATTGATCCTGCGCCTGCTGCCGTTTACATCCGATCTCGTAAACGGTGTTATTCTGCTTTCTTTCGCCATGCCGTGCCCGTCCCTGGGGATGATTTTTTCGCAGCAGTACGGCGGGGATGTAAACCTGGCGTCTTCCTCTATTTTTCTTTCCAGTGTCTGCTGCATTGCAACGATTCCGCTGGTACTTATGCTGCTGTAAACCGTGCAGACAGTAAAGTGCAGTCCGGAACATGCGCAAAAGACGTACAAAATCAGATAAAAAGCAGCAGGATAAGACCTTTCCTATCCTGCTGTTTTCTTGTATAGTGATAATTGTACAGAGCCATATGATGTGCGCATCCCCGGGAAGGTTTATCGTAAAATGCATTTTGTAAATGCGTTTACGATAGATACGTCTGCGGTATGGCACCGGGCAGGCTGAACAGTATAAACAGATCCTGTGAGCCTGCTCATGCGGAACTGTTTTGGAAAGACATACAAGAGAGGGTCCCTGATCATGCAGTACGGCCATTTTGAAAATGAAAAACGCGAATATGTCATCGACCGGGTGGATCTGCCGGTATCCTGGACCAACTATATCGGCACAGGGGATATGGTCGGTGTGTTCAACCACACCGCCGGGGGCTATCTGATTTACAAGAGCTCGGAATATCACCGCATCACCCGCTTCCGGCCGAACGGTGTGCCCATGGACGGTCCCGGGCACTATGTCTATCTGCGTGACGAGGAGGACGGAGACTTCTGGTCCATTTCCTGGCAGCCGGTAGGAAAGCCGAAGGAGCATTACAGCTGCCGCCACGGGCTGGGATATGTGAAGTATCTCAGCGATTACAGCGGCATTTCAGCCTCCCAGACGCTGTTTGTAGCGATAGATGACCCGGTAGAAATCTGGGATGTACGGCTTCGCAACGACAGCGGCCGGACCCGCAGGCTTTCCGTGTTTTCCTACCTGGAATTCAGTTTCCACCAGGTGGATATGGACAACCGCAACTTCCAGATGAGTCTCTACGCTGCGGGCAGCCGTTACGAGGATGGCGTGATTGAGCACGACCTCTACTATGAAGAAGACGGGTATCAGTTCTTTACATCCGATTTCAGGCCGGACGGCTTTGACTGCCTGCGGGATGCCTTCATCGGCCCTTATCGCACGGAGCGTAATCCGCTGGTGGTGGAAACCGGAAAGACGGGAGGGAGCTTCCAGAAGGGCGGCAATCACTGCGGCTGTCTGAAAAAAACGCTGGTTCTGGCCCCGGGCGAAGAGGTGCGGCTGCTCTTCCTGCTGGGAGAGGGCGGCATAGAAGCCGGCCGTGCCATGCGGGAAAAGTATACACAGGACAGGGCAGATGAGGACTTCCGCCGCCTGGCAGATTTCTGGGACAGGAAGCTTTCCTGCCTGCAGATTGAAACCCCGAATGAAGGGATGAACACCGAAATCAACGTCTGGAATCTGTACCAGAGCGAAATCAACGTAATGTTTTCCCGTTTCACTTCCTTTATAGAAGTGGGCGGCCGCGTGGGCCTGGGCTACCGGGATACGGCGCAGGACGCGATGACAATTCCCCATTCGAATCCTGAAAAATGCCGCGGCCGGATTGTGGAACTGCTGCGTGCACTGACCACGACCGGCTACGGGCTGCATCTTTTTGAACCGCGCTGGTTTGAGCCGGAACAGAAACAGCAGTCCTTCAAATCCCCGACGGTGATCCCCACACCGGACAAGAGCCAGATCGTCCACGGAATCAAAGATGCCTGCGCAGACGACGCGCTCTGGCTGGTTTCCGCCGTGGTGCAGTACGCGAGGGAAACCGGAGACCTGGGTTTCCTGGATGAGATCGTTACTTACGCGGATGGCGGAGAGGGCAGCGTCTATGAACATCTGACCCGCATCCTCGATTTTTCCGCCCGTGAAACCGGGCAGAACGGGATCTGCAAAGGTCTGCGGGCCGACTGGAACGACTGCCTCAACCTGGGAGGCGGGGAAAGCTCAATGGTAAGTTTCCTGCATCTCTGGGCGCTTCACAATTTCTGCGCACTGGCGGAAGCGCTTGGCCGCACAGAGGACGCGGCACACTACAGTGAGATGGCCGGAAGCGTCAAAGAACGCTGCGGCAGCGTGCTCTGGGACGGAGAGTGGTTCATCCGGGGCATCACAGCCGACGGCCGCCGGATCGGCACACAGGAAGATACGGAAGGCCGGGTGCATATGGAGTCCAATACCTGGGCCGTACTCTCCGGAGCAGCCACCGCGGAACAGGGACAGAAAGCCATGGACAGCGTTGACAGCTACCTGTTTACGCCTTACGGACTCATGCTGAACGCCCCCTGCTATACAAAGCCGGACGACGGCATCGGCTTCGTGACAAGGGTCTATCCCGGTCTGAAGGAAAACGGGGCCATTTTCAGCCACCCCAATCCCTGGGCCTGGTGTGCGGAAGCCCTGCTGGGCCGGGGCTCCAGGGCCATGAAATTCTACAACGCCCTCTGCCCGG
>CACZQT010000245.1 GCA_902783295.1 uncultured Lachnospiraceae bacterium | reverse complement strand
GCCTCGGCGATCTTGACCGCGACGCGCGCGGTGCGAAGCACCTTCCGCTGCGCGCGTCTGCGATCCGCCGGAGGCATAATCAGGAGGAGATTGGTCCCCTCCTGATGAAGTTTTTCTCCCCCCTCCCACAAAGGAGGGGGACATCTCTTCCTGATTATAATCGATTGTGGGACATTTGTCCACCGCCACACGTGCGCGCCGCGGCAAGAACGCCAGGAGCGTTCTTGAAGGCAGCGGAAGGAAAACACAAAACCTTACGTCACAGCGAGAGCCCTGAAAACCGCTGTGGGGTTCGTCGGCAGCTGCGCCACTTGTGTACTATCCCTACAGACTGACGGCATGCCCATCATACTGAAAAGGGCAGAAGGGAATGATTCCCTCCTGCCCGGCATACATTTTCCTTTTTCGAAAATTACGGCTGCTTCAGCGTGATGGTTTTTTTGGCGGATTTCCCGTAAGTGCCGGTACTGCTTACCGGCGTGACATAAATGGTGATCTTTTTTGTCTTCACGCCCTTTGTAGGATTCTTGAAGTTATACGTCGTTTTTTTGGAAACCGAAAGACCGGTTAAACTGTCCAGTGTAATCACCGGTTTACTCAGGCTGATGATATACTTCTTCGCGTTCTTGGCCTTCGTATACTTGACAGTCAGCGGATAGAAATAGGATGTTGCGGTCTTTGTCGGAATCCAGGTTTTCCCTGCCCAGTGCCCTGTGACTTTTGTCTGCTTCGTATAGGATTTCTGCGGCTTGATGCTGGAAATCTTTGTGGATCCGGGTGTGACGACCTTTGCAGAACAGTGTTTGCACTTGCCGCCGCTCACTTTGTGCGCTTCATTTTTGGAAGACTTTACATTGCCGCAGCCGGCGCAGACCAGCTCCTTTTTATGGCAGTTTCCGTTGACTTTCGTATATTTGGTTTTGCTGAATTTACAGTTTTCAGTAGAAATATACCCGCAGGCTGTGCATTCGATTCTGTGGGTTGTTTTGCTGTAGCTCTCTCCGTTGGGTTGAAAAGTATGTGCCGCTGTTTCCGTGGAAATATCCCGCTTTCCGCACCATTTGCATGCATAGGACATGGTATGCTCTGCCGCGGTTTTCTTAAGAGCTGTTCCTTCTCCCTTTGCATGGACGCATTCGTCCTGAGAAATCATCTTAACTGTAAAGCTGTAGGTTGCTTTTGCGGTAGCCGGAATATTCTTGCCGATGGTAATATGCAGATACTGGGCGCGGTCTTCAAAGGGGAGCTTCCATTCGTGAGGCAGGGAATAGCTATCCTGATCATCTTTTTGAAGATTTCCCTTGATGCCGTAGTTCCCGTCTGTTTCCACCGCCGTAACCTTGATATGCAGGCACACGGAATCATGAGACCAGTTCGCAATCGTCATCGAATAAACATCTCCGGACGATGACCCTGCAAAGGATTTCGTGAACGTCACCTCTGCGGACGGATTCGCGTACTGATTGTCCAGCTGCCCGTACAGTTCTTTATCGGCAGCTTTACTTTCCGCAGGATATGCAAAAACCAGGCAGTGAACAGCAAACAGCATCATGGCGATGCAACCAACCAGTGACATTTTCTTTGTCATAGCAGATACCTCCTTAAATCAGATCCCGTAATAAAAGGTTTATGCAGGTGTGGTTTCGGGTTCCGGGACAGCCGTCTCAGCTCTCTTTCCCCGTCCGATCATCCTCGTGGACAACCAGTCCCAGCGCCTTTGCGTTTACCGCAAGCTCCAGCCTGTTTTTATATCCTGTCTTGTTCAGCATATTCTGGATATGGCGCTTCACTGTATTGAGCGAAATGCTGTATTTTTCAGCAATCTCCTCATTGGAACGGTTTGTCGTAAGTTCTCTCAGAATATCCAGCTCCCGGGCCGTCAGGTTGACTTTCCGGGTATCCCCGAACTCCGGGTTCGGCGGTTTTTCGGGATAGACCGATTCCCCCCTCATGGTACGGTCCATGACCTCCAGCAGCGGCTGTTCACTGTATTCTTTGAACCAGAAGCTCTCGATCTTCGCTTCCTTTGCCTTCTCGATCCACTGATATTCCGCTGTCGTAGTCGCCAGAATAATCCGTATTTTCGGATGATTGGCCTTGATCATCTCCGCACAGGTCAGCCCGTCCAGTCCATGTTTCATCATGATATCCATGATGACCAGATCCACAGGGTTTTTCCGGCAGAAATTGACTGCCTGTTCAGCAGAAGAAAGGGATGCCGCCAGTTCGTAATCCGGGGACATTTTCACATACATCTCGAAAAAACCTCTTGCGACATACTGATCGTCCGCAATGACAACTCTCGTTTTTTCACTCACACAACATCACCATCCTCCCCGTCGGATTATAAACGACAGGGACGTCATTCCGCATCACCCGCAGGAGCCATTTTTTCCTTTTTTCGGGAGGGTTATTGTCAGGAGGAAGTCTGTCGATAAAGATACCTCCAGCGTTCCGCCTGCGTTTTCCACAAGCGTCCGGAGTGAACCAAGTCCTCCGGATCCGGCGGACCGTAATTCTGCGGCTTTGCCCTGACTGCTCAGTCTGAAGGTAAACCTGTCCTTCTCTTCTTCCACGGCAGCATCCAGGGTATCCCCGTCTGCATGCTTCCTGGTATTCGTCGCACATTCGCTGATCGCGGCAGCAAGAATGTTCCTGGATGTTCCGTCCTCCGGAATCAGTCCGCTCATTTTTACCGTCACGCCTATGACCCCGGCCATTTCAACTGCCTCCGCCAGCGGATCCCGCGCTGTATCATCTTCTTCATATTCCCGCAGGAGATGCCCGTTGGTCGTCTTCAGGGTTTCCAGCAGTGCCGCTTCATCAATGGAACCGGGATGATCCAGGTAATGACGGCCGGCAAGGAGAATATGGCCGGTTTCGCTGTGAACCTGCATCCTGGCACTCAGAAGCTCCTGTGAAATAATGATTCTTTCCGCGTTGCGGTTATAGATATCCAGACGTCTGCGTATCTCCTTCAGTTTTTCATTTTTTGCCTGAAGCGCTTCGTTGATTCCTGCCTGTTCGGTAATATCCGCAGCGGTCATCCAGAGATATGTCTTCCCTTTCTCTGTGATCCGCCCGGTAGAAAGCTGCCAGACGCGGGAACTGTCCGGATAGGCCGCCTTCACAACATGGACATTATCCTGTTCTTCTTTTTCCGCCAGTTCCCACAGAGGCTTCAGATTCAAAAGGACCTTTCCCGTCAGAAAGCGGAAAATCCCGTTCATCGTGATGTTTGCAAGCACCACATTCCCGTCTTCCTCTGCAAAAGCGGCTCCGGCCGGAAGCAGATCTATGGTTTCCTTAATGGACCAGGGCGTAGGGTACTCTTCCCTGAACCTGATCAGCCTGTATATTTCCCAGGCTATGGCCCCTGTAAAAAGAATCTCACAGAGAATGAGCAGGAATACGGGGAGGGAGCAGAACACTTCCGTTGCCGCCGGCCATGTTCTGGGATAATCCGTTTCTCCATAGTGAAAAATGCTGTCCAGCAGAAGGAAAAACAGGGCAGATTCTGCAAGAAGCGTGAAAAACGCAGCCACGCTGCTTTTTCTGCTCTTCCTGATCCCCAGGAGCTCCAGAACCAGATATCCCTGGCACAGAAGCAGCAGCATGGCACTTACCGTCAGAACTTCTCTCAATGGTGTATTCATGGCTTCACGGATGGTCATGACAGTCACCGCCTTTCTGTGTCCGGATGGTCAGGTAAAGGATATCTTCCCGCTTCTCCGACTGTACGGGAAGAGCCGTTCCCTTCAGTTCCAGAGGAAAATCCGTATCCGCTGCCAGTTTCAGGCTTTCATCAGAGAATGAAACCATCAGCAGGGAAGTATGCCCGATCATCTGTTCCGCCAGCCATTCAAAAGTGTCGTACAACGCAATGATGCTTCCTGACGGCAGGAACGTTTCTTTTCTGCCGTCTTCCTGCATTCCGCAGAATCCGCTTTCATCCACGGATGTTCTGATTCCGACGTAAAAAAGATACCTTCCGGATTCTGAAACCGCCAGCCGGAGTTCCCCGAGCGGAAGAGTTTCTCTTTCGGATGCCATAAGACACAGATTGGTTTTGCGTTTTACATACGCATTGAGAACAGACACCATGGCAATTTTATCCCGGGAACTTCCCTTGCCGGTCTCCGTTTCATTCAGGAGAACCTCGATCCGCTTCTGGTACGGATACATCTCCTCGGCAATTTCGTAATAGATCTGGTGGCGGGACTGAAGATACGCTTTTTCTTCTTTCTGCCGGTTTTCATATTCGATCAGGGTATTTTCACTTTCCAGCAGGTCGTTCGCTTCCAGAAGCTTCTCATTAGCCTTGCGGACACCACTTTCATCCTCCATCCAGAAAGCATATCCTCCATGAATCTGCCTGCCGGAAAGTTTCCTGTCCGGCTGAGGATACACCGGTGCTGCCAGGGAAGAGACAAGCTGTTCCGTATCCGCATCGATCCCTGCCGCGGACTGATACACCGGATGATATTCCCTGTCCGTAATCATCAGCGGCAGGGGGAGCTTTGCAAAAAAGCCGGTATAGTTTTCATTGTGCGGAATCAGCCTGCTTCGGATGCAGATCTCAAAAACCGCCAGCATGCAGAAGATATGAATTTCCGGAGCCTCATAGGGAGGAATGAATTCAATCATCTTTTTTAAGCTGTGAAGCCTGATCAAAATAAACCAGAGGAGGATCACGGCGGCGACAGAAAGGGTCATCTTTCTGTTTTTCCTGCTTCCGCATGCCTTGACCAGAAGGACAATCCCGGCAGCCATTGCCAGGATTATCCAGGCATATGCCATATAGAAAGGCAGCCCGTACGTATAGGTTCCCATTCTCCCCAGAAAATCTTCGATTCCCGGTACGGGAATAAAAACCAGGTGGTGCAGATCGTTGGTGAGGATGACTGCGGAAAGAATTCCGGCGGGAACCAGGGTCAGGCGTTCATCCCATTTCGTATACCTCTCTCCTCTTGCGATCCGTATACAGACCGCAAGGAACAGGGCCGGAATCATAGTCATTGGAATATAAAAAGCGTACCAGCAGACACGTATACCGGCATTTCCGCCGGCAATCCGGTATTTAAAGGCACGCAGGGAGAGGTACAGAAGCATCAGTAGCGCTGCAGCGATCAGACAGGATCTGGCCTGCGACGGAAGGAGCCTGGTATGGACAGACCGGATCCAGAAAAGAATCAGCCCTGAATAGATCATAAATACCAGGCAGAAAAGCATTGTCACGAATGAATAATCCGGAGAAGGGACATTGTGGGAGAAATCTTCGATTATATGCAGCACCCCGGCAAGCAAAAGAAAGCCGATAAACGGAATCGTATTTCTATTCTGCTCTGTCACGCCCATGGCGCAGCCTCCTTTCCTGCTTTCAGCTTTCACTGTTATGCATCCACTGCAGTGCTTTCCCGGTACCTGTGTTCATTCCTGCCATGCAGCGGTCTGTTTTTTCTTATTATACCTTCAAAAGCCCTGTCTGTCACTCCGGGTCGGCGGAATCAAGACTTTGCTTGCAATCTCCGGTTCTTTCCGCTATGATATGACAAGACAAATGGCAAATCGTACAGGCAGTCACGTACAGTATATCTGATGCTGCAGTCCCCCTGCCTTTCTTTGATATCCGGTTGAAACAACCGGCTTTTTTCCTGATTTTGAGGGTACTATGAATCTGATATCTTCCGAATTTCTGTGTTTTATCGTTCTGCTGCTGATCAGCTATTTTCTGGTTCCCCGGCGTTTTCAGTGGTGGGTGCTGCTCGCCGGCAGCCTGATCTTCTATACATGGTCCGGTCCCAGAAACCTGGTCTTTATCGGACTGACCGCCCTTACTTCCTGGGCAGCCGGCCTTCTCATGGACCGGATACAGAACGATCATAAACAGTACGTCGCCGCCCATAAACAGGAACTGGACAGGGATGCCAAAAAGGAGCTGCGCCGCAAAGCGCTGCTGAAGCGCCGGGCTGTCATGGCCGCAGCGCTTGTCTTTAACTTCGGCATGCTCTGTGTCTTCAAGTACCTGCATTTTCTGATCGCGCAGATCAACGGGATTCTGGCCATGTTCCACGGCGGCGCCATTGTAGATACCTGGCAGCTGATCGCTCCCATGGGCATTTCCTTCTACACCTTCCAGACGATGGGCTATGTAATCGACGTTTACTGGCAGAAGGTGCCTGCGGAAAAAAGCTTCCCCCGTATGCTTCTCTTCACCTCTTTCTTCCCGCAGGTCACGCAGGGTCCCATCAGCGATTTTACCGAGCTGACCGGCGAACTGTTCGCGGAGCATACGTACACCTACCGGAATTTCTCCTGGGGTGCCATGCGCATGATGTGGGGCTTCTTCAAGAAGATGGTCCTGGCCAATTCCCTGGCCTCCTATGTACAGGACCTGTTCGTGAACTATCCCTCCTATACCGGCATCGCAGCCTTAATCGGTGCGTTCGGATACAGCATTCAGATCTACGCGGATTTTTCCGGTTATATGGACATCATCTGCGGATACTGTGAAATTCTTGGAATCCGCCTTACCGAAAACTTCCAGCGGCCGTATTTTTCCAAATCCATCGCGGAATACTGGAGACGCTGGCACAGCAGCCTGGGCCGCTGGTTCCGTACCTACCTTTATTATCCCATCGCGGTAGCAAAATGGAACCGTGAACTGGGGAGCCGCATGGAAAAGCGGTTCGGCAAGGCTTTTGGCCGTGCCCTGCCTGCCTCCGTGGCGCTGGTGGCAGTCTGGCTTACCACCGGTCTGTGGCACGGCGCTACCTGGGCCTACATTGCCTGGGGCGGCGTCAACGGTCTGTTCATCATCTTCTCCCTGTGGATGGAGCCCGTATATGCAAACTGGAAAGAAAAGCTCCATATCCCGGAAGAAAGCTTCTGGTGGCGGGCTTTTCAGGTCTGCCGGACTTTCCTGCTGGTAACGCTGATCAAAGTCCTTCCGGAAGTCGGCACGCTGAAGCAGGGCCTGGGTCTCTGGAAGCAGATCTTTACGAACCATACCGTTCCCAGATATTTTGCCATGCTGGTGCCAATGGCCCACAAAAGCTATGTCCAGTTTCTTTTTATCTGTCTCGGGACGGTGCTGCTGTTTGCGGTCAGCCTGATCCAGCGCCGGCAGCCTGTGCGGCAGTGGCTTTGTGACAGGGTTCCCTACCTTGTCCGCATCCTGATTTTTGTCCTGATGTTTATTGTGATTCTGTATATCGGAGTCCCTTTGGTAGAAAGTACGGGAGGATTCATGTATGCAGAGTTTTAAGCAGACCCT
Source organism: uncultured Lachnospiraceae bacterium (assembly GCA_902783295.1). Lineage (GTDB taxonomy): Bacteria > Bacillota > Clostridia > Lachnospirales > Lachnospiraceae > UBA3305. The sequence continues at coordinate 7,676 of CACZQT010000245.1, read as the reverse complement.
GAAAACCATCGGCTGTTTCTTTCTGATTCTGATCCTGGTTATGGCCATTCCTCTGGGCGGATATATCTGTTCGGAGACCTATCTTCATCAGGATGCCCGGGAACGGGAAGAACTGGCCGGCACACTGGATACATTCGTTCTCGGTGCTTCCCATGCCATGCGGGCTGTCATTCCGGAGGTGCTGGATGAAGAAATGGGAGTAAACAGTTACAACCTGGCTTTCAACCTGATGACTATGCAGGGGCGGCTGGAACTGATCAAGCTGGAAGCCTCCCGGAATCCCGTAAAAACCATCATCGTGGAATGTTCCATGGATGCCCTGACGTATAATCCGAATACGGAAGTGCTGAAAGGAGACCAGTATACGGCGGACCGTCTCGGTTCTTTCCCGAAGGCGATTTCCTATCTCTCCCGTTCTATCCGGTTCTGGCATTATCCCTGGCTTCTGTACCGGTACATCCTCATGGGGTGCGGAACTGTGGAGCAGTTCTTCAAGGGAGAGTTCCGCATGCGGAACGTCAACCAGAAAAAAGGCTATGTTCCGTACTATGACGAATCGGTCCGTTTAGGAAATACCAGCCTGAAAAAGCTGAAGAAAGTATATCAGACGGTCAGCCGGCGTCCCAATGTCTGGGAGGGAAATCTGAAGTACCTGCAGGAAATCTTCGATTTCTGCAGAGAACATGAAATCGATCTGATCCTTGTTACCCTTCCGATTTCCGAACGCTATGTCGCCACCTACGACAACCTGAACGACACCTATCTGTATTACCGCAAGGCAGCCGCCGAAAACGGGGTTCCCTTCTTTGATTTCAATCTTCATCGTCAGAAAACGGAGCTTTTGTCCGATGAGACCGCTTTCCGCGACCGGTCTCATCTCAGCAATGAAGGCGCAAAGGTCTTTATAAAAATGTTTGTGAAGACACTGAACAAGCTGAAGAACGGGGAAGACGCGCTGGAGGATTTTTACGAAGACTATCCTGCCATGTATGCGGAGCAGCCCTACGCACACTGATGCAAAAAGGAGAACGACTATGAATTCTTCCGTCAAAGTATCTGTTATCGTACCGGTTTATAACTCAGAAAAGCATCTGCGCCAGTGTCTTGACAGTATCCTCGACCAGACTCTGAAAGAAATCGAAGTGATCTGCGTAGACGACGGCTCCACGGATGCTTCTCCGGAGATCCTGGAAGAGTATCGGAAAAGAGATTCCCGGCTGCAGGTTCTTCATCAGGAGAACCTGTATGCAGGTGTTGCCAGAAACAATGGCATGGCGCAGGCTGTAGGTGAATATCTCGTTTTCTGGGATTCAGATGACTATTTTGATCTTTCTGCACTGGAAAAAATGTACGGCAAAGCTGTCTCCGACCAGGCGGACGTCTGCATCTGTGACGGCAGACAGTTTTACGAAGGCATCCAGTTTGAAACAGCGGGCGGAATGTACCTGGCCCGGAAATATCTGCCGGAAACCATTCCTTTCTCCGCCAAAGAAGCACAGGATGTCATACTGAATATCATCAATACGGCTCCATGGAATAAAATGTTCCTTCGAAGCTATATTGAAAGAATCGGCATCCGTTTTCAGCCAATCCGCACCGGCAACGACATGTTCTTCATCGAATGCGCCCTGGCCCTGGCAGACAGAATTACTGTAGTAGATGAACCTCTGGTATGTTACAGAAGGAATCAGGCCACTTCTCTGGTGGGAACACTGGACAAATCGCCTACGGCAGCGATAGATGCATGGATAGCCATCCACGACGAATTAAAGAAAAGAAATGCTTTCCCGAAAAAAAGTTTCTATAACCGTCTGATGGTGAACCTGGTATACATGTTCAGGAATGCCTCTTCTTCTTTCGTCTCTTTCCGGGAAGAGCTGCTGTACCTTCAGTCCGAGGGAATTCAAAGACTCTCTCTCGAAGAGGTGGATGATTCTGATTTCTATGATCCGTGGTATGCCGAATGCCTGGAGCACATCAGGAAAGATACTCCGGAAGATTTCATGGCCTACCTTTTTCACTTCACCTATATAAAACTTACCGAGGGAAATGCGAAACGGCTGATGCAGCAGCAGAAGGCGAAGGACGCCGCTGCAAAGCTGAAAAGTGAAAAGGCGGAGCATAAAGCGGCAACCGCGCGTCTGGAAAAAGCCGCTGCTGAGGCTGATGCACAGATCACTTCTCTCCGCAAGGACGTAAAGCAGCTGGAAGCCTTTCTTCAGGAACTGAATGCAGAACTGAAAAAAGCCAAAGAAGCCTGGCCGTACAAACTCGCAAATCTTTTCCGCCGGCATCGCAGATAAAGCCGAAAAATAAACTGAAACAAGGGGGCAGTTTTCCAGCCTGACCGGATTGGAGAACTGCCCCCTTGTTTCAGTTTATACTCTACGGATGTCTGCAGCCCTCTGCATTTTACAGAGGATCTATGATTATGCAGGCGGTCCGCTGCCTCTGCCTGTTTTTTCTTCTTTCTCGCCGCATATTGATTCTGGAGTAAACAGCATGGGAAGCGCAAACAAGGCCAGATTATACGTGATCCGCAGCAGGCGGTTCTCAAAGCAGGCATATAATGCAAACAGCGCCATGATAACTACCAGCGGATACTGCTTTCTGCGCGCCAAAACGTAAATCAGAATACTGAGAAGCAGGAAAAACGACAATGCGGGGACAAGACCGCCTCCGAGGAACAGACGAACATAATTGTTATCCAGAACCAAAGCGGAACTGCCCTTTCTTTCCGCCACCCGTATAGGCACAGTCTTTAACTTACGGCCCCAATAGCTGAAACGCGTTGTAGTAAGAAAGTGATGTGCATACCAGATTCTGCGGGATGCCACCTGATCAGCCAGCAGGAATATCTTTTTTGTTCCGTCATAGGCATATCCCAGAAACAGGGAGAGTGCGAAGAAAAAGGGATGCAGCAGAAAAGCCAGGATGCAGCCGATCCTGCTTCCGAATATTTTCGGCCCCAGAACTTTTACGAACAGGACTGCAGCCGGAAATGCCAGCATAATAACCACTGCCGTCCTGCTGTTTGGAACCAGCCAGCAAAAAACAGCTGCAGCGATAAACAGGAGATAGTCGAACCATTTCAGGCGGTCATAGCGCCAGATCAGCCAGTAAGAGCAGAAAGTAAAAGCACAGGTTCCTACCCGGTTCGGATGGATAAAGCCAAAATCGTACCGCATCCGGCCATCGTCGCGGACAAAGCCATGCGAAGGCAGGATTCCCGCCAGATTGCAGATAACAACCGAGAGAACGATTGCCAGAAAAACAAAAGTTGTCACCTTAAAAAACAGCTTCTTGTTGAAGTGCTTTCCGGAGGCAGCCAGCATAATCCCCGCAACCGCATCATGGCAGGCACTGGGACTTCTCATTGTAATAGCGTAAACCAGAATCCCCCAGAAAAAAAGAATAAACAGCATATCTTTTATCCTGTAATCTGTCAGGAAAAGAAAATTAATGACCGACACATTGATAATAATCCATGCGATTCTAAGAAGCAGCTTATACAGATCCTTATCAACATCGTTCAGCGTTGTATATCTGAACGTCATAACCAGCATAAACAGCCAGGCACAGACAGCAAAAAGGACGGCAGATACCCATTCCCGTTTCGGTATGAATCTGAGGCAAAGTGGATTTGTCCTGTTTAGTATTTTCATTTATTCATCTCCTGCCTTTTCTGGGGTTGCCCTGTCACCACTTCCTTCGCGATATAGATCGGCCGATGTTTTTCCTGAATATACATCCTGCCGATATATTCCCCTATGATGCCCAGCGTAATCAGCTGAATGCCGCCGATCAGGAGAATCAGTCCCACCAGGGTGGGATAGCCGGGTATGTCTATTCCGACGGTCAGCTTCTGGATTACGACAATGACCAGGTACAGCAGCGCCAGGCCGGCCATCAGCGTACCCAGCCCGGTTGCGATCCGCAGAGGAGCTGTGGTAAAGGCGATGATGCCGTCTATGGCATAACGGAACAGCTTTCTGAAAGACCAGGAACTGTTCCCGGCATTCCTTGCTTCCGGTGTATACGGCATAAAGACCGTTTCGAAACCGACCCAGGAAAAAATCCCCTTGGAGAAGCGGTAATATTCTCCCATGGAAAGAATGGCATCTACCACACTGCGGCGCAGTGTGCGGAAATCACTCGCACCGTTATAAAAGTCCACGTCACTGATACGGTTGATAATCCGGTAAAAGCACTTTTTAAAGAAAGTCAGCACCGGGCCTTCCAGCCGGTGTTCCTGATAAGCCGCCACGCAGTCCGCTTCCGGCTGTTCTTCCAGTATCCGGAGCATCTGCAGTGCCACTTCAGGCCGCTGCTGCAGATCCGCGTCAATCAGGGTCACATAGTCCCCCTCTGCCTGCTGCAGACCGGCGTACATGGCTGCTTCTTTTCCGAAATTCCTGGAAAAGTTCACAAGCTTGATTCTGCACTCCGAATCCTGAAGCAGTTTTTTCAGTTCCCGCCAGGTATTGTCCCTGCTGCCATCGTTGACAAAGATCAGCTCATAGGACTCCACCTGTCCCCGGAAGCAATCCTGGCAGGTGTCCCTCATAAGGCGGACATTCACCTCTTCATTATAGCAGGGAATTACCAGCGACCATTTCATTCTTGTTCTCCATATCCTTCTGCGTTCTGTACAATCCCGGAATATCTGGTACGAACCGGCCCCCTCATCAGGCTTCCTGCCATTCTCCTCTTACCCGCTTCAGAGCGGCTGCAATCACCTGATCCATGTCATAATACCGGTATTCTCCCAGTCTTCCACCGAAAATCACTTTCTTTTCGCCCTTTGCCAGCTTTTTGTAGCCGGCATACAGCGCACTGTTCTTCTCATCGTTAACAGGATAATAAGGTTCATCTCCCGGCTTCCATTCGGAACTGTATTCCCGGCTGATTACCGTCTTCGGAAGGTCATTTCCTTCGTCGTCCTTTCCGAATTCAAACCATTTGTGTTCGATAATACGGGTCCAGGGTGTTTCACGGTCCGTATAGTTCACGGCCGCATTCCCCTGGAAGTTCGGGATATCCAGCAGTTCCGTCTCAAAACGAACGGAACGATATTCCAGAGTTCCCAGAGAATACCCGAAATAGGCGTCAATCGGCCCGGTGTAAACCACTTTCCGAGCCATGGCATCCCATTTTTCCTTCTCTGCCAGATAGTCCTCCTCCAGACGGACTTCAATCCCATCCAGAAGATTTGCCACCATCTTCGTGTATCCGCCCATAGGGATACCCTGATACCGGGCATTAAAATAGTTATTGTCAAACGTCAGACGGACTGGAAGTCTCCGGATGATAAAAGCCGGCAGGTCTTTGCAGTCCCGTCCCCACTGCTTTTCTGTATAGCCTTTCACCAGCTTTTCGAAGATATCCCGGCCGATCAGGGAAATAGCCTGTTCCTCCAGATTCTTCGGCTCACCGGTAATCTCTTTCCTCTGTTCCGCGATTTTAGCTGCCGCTTCTTCGGGAGTTACTACCCCCCACATTTTGTTGAAGGTGAACATATTAAAAGGCAGAGAATACAGTTCACCCTTATAATTCGCTACCGGCGTATTGGTGAACCGGTTGAATTCCGCAAACCTGGTAATATAGTTCCAGACTTCCTTATCGTTGGTATGAAAAATGTGTGCCCCGTATTCGTGTACGTGAATACCTTCCACGTCCCGTGTATATACATTTCCCGCAATGTGGTTCCGCCGGTCTATCACCATCACGGATTTCCCGCGGTCCGCAGCTTCACGGGCAAAAACAGCTCCATACAGACCTGCACCGACAATCAGATAATCATACATGGTAAAAATCTTCTCCTGTCTGAACTGTATCACGGGCAAGACATTGCCTGTGTCACAGTATACCTGTTCTTCCCTGCCTTTGCAAGCGGGCTTCCTATGATTGCCGCTGTACGGTTTTTTGTGACCGAAACAGCTTATCGCCTTCGCCTGTTTGTCTTCTCCGGCAGGACACAGCCTTCATTCAGAAGTGTCCACTCCTTCCCGCCTTCTTCGATCAGCGCAATCGCATACGGCGTAAGGCGCAGATTTCCTCTAATGTCCGTTACCGCAGCCGCTTCAGAATCCTGCTCCAGAAGGGAGAGATCCACCTCCTGCTCCGCCGCGGACGCATTCAGAATCATCAGCACGGTCTTTTCCCCTTCCAGGCTCCGCACCAGCGTACAGATTTCCTTCCCCGAAAGTGCTTCCACCATCTTTGTCCGCCCACCTGCAATAGCCGGATACTGCTTCCGCAGATGAATGGCTTTCCTCACGCAGGAAAAGACGGAAGACGGGTCTTCCTGCTGTTCCGTCAGTGCAGGAAACGTCATTGAAACCGCATCCATATCCTCAGGACCCCTGCACATTCCTTCGGCTTCCGGGTCACTGCTCCAGAACATAGGTGCGCGTTTGTTCTCATCCTTTCCGGATCCGTTCATTCCAAGCTCTTCCCCATAGTACAGGAAGGCATTTCCCGGGGTCAGCAGGTTCAGGCACCAGGCAAACTTCGTCCTGGCACCGCCGTCATCCGGATAATATCCCGCGGAACGGGCCATGTCATGATTCGTATAGAACGGTGCATTTACGGCAGTGCTGCCGTATTTCTCCAACTGCACCTCTTCTTCCATCAGCTGTTCCCCGTACCAGGAAGCAGCCCTGCTGCCCCGTGCCACAGCCGCAATCACACCTTCCGGCCCGGCAAACGCAAAATCAAACATCGAATCGATCCCACTTGCGTAATACTGCAGATAGGTTGCCTGATCCGTCCAGGCTTCCCCCACCAGGTAGCAGTCCGGGTCTTTCTCCCGGCACAGTTCTGTCAGCCACCGGACAAACTCTATGCTCTTCTCTTTGTTCTCCGTATAGTAGGATGTCACCGCATCCAGGCGGAAGCCGTCCACGCCCAGGCCCTGCCAGAAAGCAGTCATTCCGCGGATTTCTTCCCGCACCTGTTCGGAATCCAGGTTCAGATCCGGCATGCCCGACCAGAATCTGGCTTCATAAAACCACTCTGTTCCTTCCAGCGGTTCGTAACCCGCTTCCTTCTCTCTGGAAAAATTGAAATATCCGACGGTCGGACAGTCATCCTCCGAAGGTTCCTGACCGTTCTCCAGCCCTCTCAGATATTCTGCTGCCTGCACAAACCAGGGATGTTCCGTGGAAGTATGGTTCAGCGGAAGGTCCAGAATGAGCCGCACACCTCTTTCATGGCAGGCTGCCATCAGCTCCTCAAAGTCCTTCAGGCTTCCGTACTGAGGATCGATTTCCCGGTAATCTGTCACATCATACTTATGATATGTAGGCGAGGGGAAGACCGGCATCAGCCAGATCATATCACAGCCCAGGCTTCCCTCCTCCGTTCCGCAGATATAATCCAGCTCTTCTTCAACCCCTTTCAGGTCACCGATGCCATCCCCGTCGCTGTCCCGGAAAGAGTATACAAAAATTTCATAGCACGTATTGCTTCCGGCCTGTGATGTCTCCACAGCTTCCTCTGAACCGGCATCCACGGTGCCGGCCGCTGCTGTCCGGGATGCAGACAAAACAGTGAAAACCATGAGTGCCGCAGCCAGAACCATGGCTGTTTTTCGACCTGAGCTGCAAAGCCGGAGAAGCATAGACATCCATCTCTTCTGTTTCATACATTCCATCCTTTCTGCAGGCGCTTTT
>CACZQT010000244.1 GCA_902783295.1 uncultured Lachnospiraceae bacterium | reverse complement strand
GCCAGCACCTCACCCACCATCGTGGGATCCAGAGCGCTGGTGGGTTCGTCGAATAACAGCACCTTGGGCTCCATCATCAGACAACGGCAAATCGCAATACGCTGCTGCTGACCGCCGGACAAAACCGTGGGCCAGGCGTCTGCATAGCTGTCGAGGCTGACCAGTCCGAGAAGATCCATCGCCTTCTTCTCCGCTTCCCGTCTGGGTATTTTAAGGATGTGCGTTGGCGCCAGACACAGGTTGTCCATTACGTTCATCTCGGAGAACAGGTGAAAGCTCTGATGGAGCATGCCCATACTGCGACGAATCTTGTTTACCTTAGCGCCTTTCGCGGTAATCTCCTGTCCGTCAATGAACACCTGTCCCGCGTCTGGCTTTTCCAGCAGGCACAACAAGCGCAGAAACACGGTCTTCCCGCAGCCGGAACCACCGATGATGGCGATGCGTTCCCCCTGCTCCACCGTCAGGTCGACTCCCTTCAAAACATCGAGTGAACCGAAAGACTTCTTCAGGCCTCTCACTTCGATCAGACTCATGCAGCATTACCCCGCTTTCTCTGCCTGAGCATGTCTGACAGCGCAAACAGGCCGAATATGATATAGGACAGTGCCAGGTAGATCAGCATACCGATGATGATGGTCAAAAGCGGCTGCATGGTCCTGGAGGCCGTGTTATTTATTACCCGGGTTAAATCCGTAATGGTCACGTAGCCCACCACGCTGGTCCACTGGATCAGGTTCACGATGGTGGATTGATACACCGGCTTGGCGATATGCAGAACCTGGGGCAGCATGACGAGGCGGAAGGTATTCCAGGCGGAAAATCCCAATGTTCGAGCCGCTTCGGCCTGACCCTTGTCAGCAGTTTCCAGTGCAGAACGGAGCAGTTCCGCGACATGTGCGGAGACATTCAGCCCGAAGGTGAATACCGCAACTGTCATCGGCTTGAGGCCCGCTCTGGCGAACACGCCATAGTACAGCAGAAGCAGCAGCATCAGCACCGGAGAACCCCTGAGCACGGCGATGTAGGCTGAAGCGGCAACCCGGACTAACGGGTTCTTCCGGGTGCGCAGCAGGCAAATTATCGCGCCCAGCAGCGTACCAAGCAGCAGTGCCAATACAGAAATCCGAATCGTCATCCATAAGCCGTCCAGGATGGTTTTCCAGGATCCGTTCTTAATCAGGATTACATAAAGTTTATCTGACAAAGTCAAAGTATATCACGATCCTTCATGCGCAACACTTCCTGTGATTGAAAAGAGAATGTTTGACCTGTGAATGAAAAACAAAACGTAAAATTGAATCATTCTCGCAAGGAAGTCTGCACCTTCTTTTTGAAATAACACTGGAAGGAAATATACCCTTCAATTTCCTTTCTCATTCTATCAAAAATTCTCCATGTTGGCAAATGTATCACAGCGTACTGGCTTGTTAACAGGGGAGTCGTGCTGCGCGATGGTGAGAGTATCGATGAACTGTACGCCAAGCGGGAAGGTCTGTATCGGCAATACGCGGATCTGACAGTGCCTGAGAAAGGATTGAATCTGGAAGAAACAGTCAAAGCTGTACTGGAGATGATACCATGAACGCGAAACGGGGATATGTACCGGAGGATGAAAGGAACTTCTCAGCGTCCGCTCTGGAAACAATGCGGACAGCTTCACGTCACATTGATTATCTGATCAATGAAGGTTACGACCTGAAATCCGCATCCATATTTGTCGGGAATCATTTTCTGCTTTCTGAACGTCAGCGTCTTGCGATCGTGAGAAGCCTGGCCACGAAAGAACAATTGCGGAACAGGAAGACGAAAGAGAAAAAGACGGGTAAGGATGTCTGGATCGACGGTTTCAACATGATCATCACGCTGGAGGTTCTGCTCAGCGAGTCTGTCCTTTTCTCATGCATGGACGGCACGATTCGGGATCTGGCCGCGTTACGGGGAACTTACAGAATCATCCCGGAGACAGAGCCCGCAATTCGGATGCTCTTTGGTGAGCTGGTAGAAATGAACGTGGAGTCCGTTCACATTCTGCTGGATGAGCCTGTCTCCAATTCCGGCCGTCTGAAAGCGGTAATTGCCGATGTCGGAGAACAGTTTGATTTCGATCTGGATATCGAGATCCGGAAGGCTGTTGACCGGGAATTGTATGAAAAGGAAAATGTCATTACGTCAGACTCCGTTATACTGGATCACTGCCGGAGCTGGATAAAACTGACCGAGGGCTGCCTTGAGAAGCGCGGCAGACAGGCGATTTGTGTCTGGAAGTGACGATGCTCTGAGTTTCATCTGAGCGTCGGAAAACATCGCGACAAACACGCCGGATATTTATGAGCATCACATGTCGGTATTTGAGCGACTTCTGTATGATCCCGACGACAAGGTAAGGATCAGCCGCGGAGCTTCAGAAAGAGGGACGGAACGCAGCGAACGATCCGGAAGATTATTTCGATTATTATTTTTCTTTCCTGATCTGATTCAGCTTCTGGTTCATGGCAATGATGCGTTCCTTGGGCATATCCGGCGCGCCCATGCGGATGAGCTGCAAAAGGCTGAACTGCATCGTGATTTTCATCCGGTCCTCCGCGCTGATGCCTTCGCCGCTCTTGACGGTCTCACGTCCGGTTTCGTGCTCCTTCTGCCGGGCTTTTGCTGTGCGGGCAGCGGTCATTTCAGCCAGGAAAGGCTTTACCAGAGCGGCAGCGTCGGGAGACTGCGTAATGTCCTTCAAGAGATCTTTGATGGAATAGAAGCCCTCCGGCGTGTCAATATCGAACCAGTTGAGCACCGTGCCCTGCTGAAAACGATAAGCGGGATCGGGCTGGGAAACATGGGTAAACTGTGCCTGTTCAGACAAATCGCCCGCGGACGCGGTGACGGAATAGGTTCCTTCGGGCTGCGGCACAGTGAAGTGAAAGAAGTGATCCTCCGCCTGTTTTGTATAGTTCGTTCCGCTCACTGTCAGGGTGACTTCCGGAAAATTGCTGTATACCACAAATTCCGTGGAATCCCCGTCCCGGTGGACAAATTCCTTACTGCACAGATGCAGCATGGGTTCATTCGTCAGCCATGCCTGATAGGCGTAGAAAGTGTCCTTGCGGGTCTTTCGGTCAAAGGTCACCAGGCCTTTGTTGTTGCGGCCCCTGGTGCCGCCCTCCTCCCGTGCGTCTGCGGCAAAATCAAACATGTTCCACACGTGGGTGGCCCAGAGATATTTCCGGGAATACAATTGCCTGATCAGGCTTTCGTGATAGATCATCTGGTATTCGTTGCTGTAATCGCCGGGCTCGGGGTGGGAGGAATGCCACAGGCTGTTTTCGCAGCCGTACTCCGATACGCCCACGGGCAGGTCTGGATGCAGGGCGTGGAAGCAGTCAAACCAGGGGCCATTGTCCTCCAGACGTCCGCCGTACCAGCCGAAATAATGATTATAACTCAGCACATCCGGCACGTCCAAAAGAGGATGATCTACCGGCAGGGGAGATATGCAAGCCATGGTGGTCAGGCGGGTATCATCCATTTCATGGCACAGCTCGTTTAGCTTTTGATGGAAAGGCACCAGGGTTTCCTGGTCGCCGTGGGCCATGGTGATTTCGTTGCTCAGGCCCCATACAACAATGGAAGGATGGTTGTAGTTCTGCTGGATCAATTCCCGCATCTGGCTCAGAGCGTTCTCCCGGGCGTTGTCCAGATGCTCGCTGATGTAGGGAATTTCCGTCCACACCACGATGCCCAACCGGTCGCAAAGATCGTAGGTATGCTGATCGTGCTGGTAATGGGCCAGGCGCACGGTGGTGGCGCCCATATCATACACGAGGCCGATACTTTCTTCCATGTCTGCTTCTGAAATGGCGTTCCCCTTGCCCAGCCAGTCCTGGTGCATCGCTACGCCCCGCAGAGGATAGCTTTCGCCGTTTAAGATAAAGCCCTCGTTTGGGTCGATGCGGAAGGAGCGGATGCCGAAGGGAATGTCCAGAGAATCGCACAGTGTATCGCCATTGTACAGATTGGCTTTCAACGTGTACAGACAGGGATTCTTCCGGCCCTGCCACAGAACAGGCTTTTCCACATGGAAGGTGACATCATTCCCTGTCCGCGTTTCCCCGTCCAGTTCAAATATGGCCTGACCACCAGTGGTACAGGCGGAAATGTGCACGTCGGCTGAACCATCGCTTAACACTTTGGGTGTCACCCGTATTCCGCAGGCGCCCAGGGTGTCCATATCAAAGTGAATTTTGGGCAGCACAACCAGCTGTACAGCTCGATAGATGCCGCCGTAGAAGGTGAAATCGGCGTTCTGCGGATAGACGGTATCACAGGCGGCGTTGCTGACGGCGATGGCCAAACGGTTTTCCCCATCCTTCAGGTATTCTGAAATATTAAACCGAAACCGGCTGTACCCACCATGATGCTCCCCGACGAAGTGATCGTTCAGCGTCACCTTGGCGGAGGCTGAGGCGCCGTCAAATTCCAGATAAACTTCTTCATCCGCTTTTCTGTCCGGCACGGCGAAGTACTTTTCATATACGCATTCGCCCCGCCAGTAGTCCCCGCCGCCGTCCTGGCCGTCCAAGGCATTCCATGTATGGGGAAGCGTGACGGGCACACGGTCTTCTCCGGGTTTCAAAAAAAGCCAATTATCATTGAATGGAATCATGGTACGCATACCCGTC
>CACZQT010000243.1 GCA_902783295.1 uncultured Lachnospiraceae bacterium | reverse complement strand
GGGGAAATTACGGATGTGGACGTGCTGACCTTTACCGGAGAGGCCGGGCAGATAGACGGTGTGGAAGTCCTTCCCGGGACGGCGAAGGTAAACGTTTCGGAAGATCCTGTCTACACGGTTTCCGGTACGGTCACAGAAAGCAGGGCCGGGGACATCGGAGTACCTGCGGCACTCACACTGCTGGACGAAGAAGGAAATGCAGTGGCTGAAACAGTTTCCGGAACTCATGGACATTATGCCTTCTGCGGCATTCGTGCCGGAAAAGGATATACAGTAAAAGCTGAAAAGCATCTGTATCAGGATACCGTATCCGATCCGTTCAGTGTCCGGAAGGACATGACGGTGGATCTTCAGCTGCCACTCGCCACAGTTACCATCAGCGGCCGTGTTTATGCGGACGATGTGGATCATCCCCTGGGCGGGGCGGTTGTACAGCTGGTGGACGGAGGGTTCCTGCCGGTCGGCAAGTCAGTCCGCGCCAATGTGGACGGGTATTATGTGATCAAAGATGTTCCGGTGATGGAGAATGATTTCTATACCCTGACGGCAAGGGCTGTCGGTTTTGGAAACAGCCACGGCCAGAACTACGGCCGGAGCCGGGATGATCTGTTCCATGCCACAGAAGATCTGGCGGACATGGATATCTTCCTGAGCAGCAGCTATCTGGTAGCCGGAGAGATTCTTGGCGGAGATGAAGAGGCCGTGTACCAGGTGCAGCTCCTGAAAGACGGGCTGAGGGTTGGGGATCCTGTCAGCACGGTAACGACAAAGGAGGAAAATCCCTGGTACGGGACGATTGTGACCATTTCCTATGAACTCACGGATGTCCCGGCCGGAGAGGGCTACTGCATCGAGGTGAGCGGAGACGGCTGCATGACCCGCCGTTCTCCGGAGTTTATGGTGAAGTCTACCAACGTGCTTCAGAAGAATCTGGAAATAGAGCCGGCGGAAGAGGGTATGGAACTGACCGGATGGCTGAACAGCCCGGACGGAACGCCGGCAGCCGGCATCAGGATTTCCTGCGGAGAACCTCTGGGATACGGAGAAGCCGTGACGGATGAAGACGGATATTTCAGTATATGGATACGGCCCTCTGAAGCAGCAACATTAAAGATAGACGGCGGGGATGCCTTTGCGGATGTCAATCAGTTCCTGGATCTTTCGGCAGGAACTGTGCCTGTGGAGCTTACATTGACGAACCGCTAGAAACAGGATTTTCCGGGAAAACAGTATGCTGCCGGAACCGGTCTCCCGGGTGACAGATTCTGATATTTTTAAAAAGAATATAAGCTGTTTGATGCAAAACTCTTGATTATTGTTAGGAAAAATGTTATAATTCCGATGTTTCGTGCGAAAGCATGAGTAATATTCATGCTTTTTATACAGCAACAGTAAAGGAGGAAACGTAGAATGAAGAAATGGGTTTCGATGGTGCTGGCCTGTGTAATGGCGATCGGCATGACGGCAGCTGCAGTACCCGCTCGTGCGGAGGAAGCGGCAGTTCCGGAAGAACTGATTGCGGCAGCGAAGGAAGAAGGTACTCTGGTAGTATATGGCTCCTGCGAAGAAGATTATCTGGCAGCTGCCTGCGAAAACTTTGAAAAGATCTACGGGATCAAGGTTCAGTATCAGCGTCTGTCCACCGGTGAGGTGCAGGCCAAGATCGAAGAAGAAAACGGCAACCCTTCAGCGGATGTCTGGTTCGGCGGCACGACGGATCCCTACAATGTTGTAGCGGCAGAAGGCCTGCTGGAACCCTACGAAGCCGTAAATGCAGCCCATCTGCTGGGCGACGCCTATAAGGATGCGGACAACAACTGGTTTGGCATCTACAAGGGCATCCTGGGCTTCATGGTCAATAAGGATGAACTGGCCCGTATGGGCATCGATGCTCCTCAGGACTGGGCAGATCTGCTGGATGAGAAGTACAAAGGCCTGATCTGGCTGTCCAACTACAACACTGCAGGTACGGCGAAGCTGGTCATCAACACCATGATCCAGAAATACGGCCATGACGAAGGCATCCAGTACCTCGTAGACCTGGACAAGAACATTCAGGTGTACACCAAGTCCGGCTCCGGCCCTTCCAAGAACGTAGGTACCGGCGAATGCGTCATCGGCATCGGCTTCCTGCATGACGGCATCACCCAGATCGTTGACAACGGCTATGGCAACATTGAGCTGATCATCCCGTCCAGCGGCACTTCTTTCGAAATCGGCGCGACCGCTATCTTCAAAGGCGCGGCTCATCCGAATGCTGCCAAGCTGTGGGTAGAATATGCACTGAGCCCTGACTGCGTAGAGCTGGCTGCCCAGAACGGTTCTTATCAGTTCCTGGTGATCGACAATGCGGCTCAGCCCGAAGTAGCTGCTGAGTTCGGCCTGGATCCTGAGAACGTAATGGATTACGACTTTGAAGATGCCAAGGCCAACATCACCACCTATATTGAGGAAGTGATGACTGCTCTCGGCTCCGCAGCAGACGACAGATTCAAGACCGAATAAGCGAAGCCGCTTTCGGCACACTTTTAAGAAAAGCATAAGTGTGGAAAACGGGCGGATGGTAGATTTGCCATCCGCCCTTCTTTTAAGAGAGAGGGGGAGGAAAAGTGGCCGGAAAACAAGGGGCCAGTCTGGACCGGCAGAAATTCTTTGCAGATCCTATTCTGGTGACGACCATTGTTGTACTGATCGCGTTTCTGACACTGTTTATTCTGTACCCGCTGGCAATTCTGCTGGTGGACAGCTTTGTGACGGATAAAGGCTTTACCCTGGACGTTTTCAGACGGATTATGGGGATGCACAATTTCCGCACAGCCATTACCAATACACTGCGGGTCGGCTTCCTGGTAGGCATATTATCCGCCCTGATCGGGCTGCTGTTCGCCTACGTGGAAGTATACGTGAAGCTGCGGACCGCCTTTATGGGGGGCCTGTTTAAGGTGGTTTCCATGCTTCCGGTTGTATCGCCGCCCTTTGTGCTTTCCCTGTCCATGATCATGCTGTTCGGGAAAGCCGGCATCATCACCCGGTTCCTGCTGCATATCTACGACAACAACGTGTACGGGTTCTGGGGCATCGCCATCGTACAGACCATGACCTTTTTCCCGGTCTGCTACATGATGATGAGAGGCCTGCTGAAAAACATCGACCCGTCGCTGGAAGAAGCAGCCCGGGATATGGGCGCTTCCCGCTGGAAGGTATTTACAACGGTAACCCTTCCACTGGTTCTGCCGGGTCTTGGCAACGCCTTCCTGGTAACCTTTATTGAATCCATCGCCGACTTCGCAAACCCGATGATCATCGGCGGCTCCTATGATACACTGGCGACCACGATCTATCTGCAGATCACCGGCGCCTATGATAAGGAAGGCGCTTCCGCCATGGCTGTGGTTCTGCTGTGCATCACGCTGATCATGTTCATAGCGCAGAAGTACTGGCTGGAGGCGAAGAGTACGGCTACACTTTCCGGTAAGGCCAGCCGCCAGAGGATGCTGATTACGGACCGGAGCGTAACCGTGCCGCTGACGATTCTCTGCTCCCTGATGGCGCTTTTCGTAATCATGATGTACATCTGCGTGCCCTTCGGCGCCTTGTTCAAAACCTGGGGCTATGATTTCCATCTGACGACCAAATGGTTCAACCAGGTCTTTGTCCGGTATAAAGGCCTGAAGGCGTTCAAGGATTCCTTCATGCTTTCCCTGATTGCTTCTCCGATTACAGCTCTGCTGTCCATGATCATTTCGTATCTGGTGGTGAAGCGGAACTTTAAGACCAAGGGCTTTATTGAGGCGGTTTCCATGCTGGCCATGGCAGTACCCGGCACCGTTCTCGGTATCGGCTACATCCGCGGTTTCTCCGCCGGTGTGTTCCGGACCGGTTTCCTGAAAAGCCTGTACGGCACGGGTGCCATCCTGGTCATCGTCTTTATCGTGCGGTCTCTGCCTACCGGCACCCGGAGCGGCATCTCCGCTCTGCGCCAGATTGATAAGAGCATCGAAGAATCAGCCTATGACATGGGCGCGGACAGCTTCAAGGTCTTCATGACCGTGACCCTGCCGCTGATTAAGGACAGCTTCCTGTCCGGCCTGGTGACGGCTTTTGTACGGAGTATTACCGCCATCAGTGCCATTATCCTGCTGGTGACGCCGCAGTTCCTGCTGATCACCGTGCAGATCAACGAATTCGCTGAAAAGGGATCTTACGGCATCGCCTGTGCCTTCGCCACGATCCTGATTGCCATTACCTATGCGTCCGTGCTGCTGATGAACCTGGTCATCAAATTCTTTGGGACCAGCCGGACCATCACAGAATCTTAAAGGGGAGGGAGAACGAAGATGGCAAAGGAAAAGAAAGGCGTACGCCTGGATCATATTTCCAAAATTTATAAAGACCCGAAGACAAAAAAGGACTTTTATGCCGTTCATGACACGTCCCTGACGATCGAACCCGGCAGCTTTGTAACCCTGCTGGGGCCGTCCGGCTGTGGAAAAACCACGACTCTTCGTATGATCGCCGGTTTTGAAAGCCCGGACGAGGGGGAAATCTATCTGGGGGAAGAGCCGATCAACGCGCTGACGCCCAACAAGCGTGATACGGCGATGGTTTTCCAGAGCTATGCCCTGCTGCCGCATTACAATATCTTCGATAATGTGGCGTATGGCCTGAAACTGAGGAAGATGGATAAAGCCACCATTCAGAAAAAAGTAACAGATATCCTGGCACTGGTAGGCCTGGAAGGGATGGAAGCCCGTATGACCAACCAGCTTTCCGGCGGGCAGCAGCAGCGCGTAGCGCTGGCGCACGCGCTGGTACCGGAACCCGGCGTGCTGCTCTTTGACAAACCACTGTCCAACCTGGATGCCAAACTTCGTGTATCCATGCGGACGGAGATCCGCCGTATCCAGCAGGAAGCGGGCATTACGGCTGTCTATGTAACCCATGACCAGAGCGAAGCCATGGCCATTTCCGACCGGATCATCATTATGGAAAAAGGTGTGGTGGCACAGATGGGTACGCCGCAGGAGATCTACTATCACCCGACCAGCGAATTCGTAGCGGACTTTATCGGAGAAGCCAACTTCCTGCGCGGGAAAGCCTGCCAGTCTTCCGGCGGAAAAACCGTGGTAGAAGTGGAAGGAAACAAAATCGAGCTTCCGGGAAGCCTGCCGGTCGGGAAAGACTGCACACTGGTGCTGCGTCCGGAAGGTGCGGTGGTGGCCGATGCCGGCCAGCTTCCCTGCACGGTGACTCTCTCCTGCTTCATGGGAAGCTATCAGAACTATCATGCGATGGTTGGAAATACGCTGGTGAAGATCACGGATTTCAACCCGAAGAACAAGAAGATTTATGAAGTGGGCGATAAAGCGTTTATTGCCTTTGAACCGGAATCTGTCCACGTCCTTGCAGGCGGCTGAACCCTGCAGAAATAAAAGAAAAGCACGGATTCTCTCCGTGCTTTTCTTTACAGGAGTCCGGAAACTCTTCGGAAGAAGGCAGGAGGAGAAGCTGTTTTGTGTAAGGAAAGTCAGAAACTGTCGGCGGGTATTGCGCGAAAGAAGGGACAGTGATGGCAGCAAAGAAGAAAAGACAGACTTTATTCAGCATGTTCCGGTCCAGGAGTGTGCTGTTCCGCATCATACTGGTACAGGTGGCGCTGGCTCTCGGAATAGCCGCGGTTCTCATGGTTTTCTTTCGTGGGACCTACGTGTCCCGCTACCGTGAACAGGTCATTAATACAGATCTTACCATGCTGAACCATCTGGGAAACCAGATTCACAAAGACCTGAATATCATAGAAACGAAGACAACGGATATTCTTTCCAACCCGGAGGTTGACCGGGCCATTATTGACGGCGGTATCTGGGAAAGTGCAGGGGCGATTAACATTGCGCTTATGCTTGACCGGCTGGTTGAGGAAGAGCCTCTGGCGGGATATGCGGCTCTGTGGCTCAGGGAAAGCAATGCACTGATCGCTTCAGATCAGACGGTTACAGAACTGACCGGGGACAGCCGGGCTGGCTTTCTGCTGCAGGGGAATATAGAACCGGAAAACAGCCAGGGGCTTATTCTCGTGGGGGAGGATCTTTATCTGGTAAAGAATCTTCCCAGGCATGAACCGCTGGCGACACTGGCAGTATGGATCGATAAAGCGGTGCTTCGGAACCAGATGGGTGCCGATCTGGACGAGGCAGAAGGGGAGAGACTTTCTCTGTTTGCCTATCTGGGAGACAAGCCGCTGTTTGCGGAGATGACGGACTATCCGGATGCCGGCGGGCTGATGATCGTCGACCGGCAGGCGGCAGGCCGTGGGGATGAGATCTGCCGCATGGCGGAAGGAGACCGGATGCTTCTGGCACATACACTTCCGGAAAGCGGAATCCGGCTGCTGGGCATCCTGTCATGGAAGACAGTTGCCTATTCCCTTTCGGAGTGGATCCGTTCCATTCTTCCCGCACTCGCGGCAGCCATTGCCATCATTCTGGTAACGGCATGGATTCTGCTTCGCGTAGCATACCGTCCGATCGGCGGTCTGGCCCGGGATATGATGGACCAGCGGACGGCGGACAGCCCCAGGAATCTTGCCGGAGTTCAGGATGAATTTGACCTGATCCGTTCCCTGTACCAGGAGCAGAAAGACTATGAAAAAGAACTGGCTGCGACCCTCCAGAAAGCAGGCCGGACGGTGACGGATAAGCTCCTCTGGGATGTGATTCAGGAGAACGAAGCCGAAGAAGAAAACACCCGCCGTATTCTGGCACAGATCCAGTCGGATTTCCGGACGGACATGGCATATGGAGTGATTCTGCTGGAGAATATGGAAAAGGAGGGAACAGAGGCCGCAGAAAGGATGCTGCACCGGATTATGGTGCGGGAGTTCTGCATGGCGTACTGGAAAGGAAGAACCCCGGTCAGTTTACCGGAAACCCCGGCAGAGCAGATTGTCGTAATTCTGGGGTTCGAACCGGATGTTTCCGCTAAATCTGCGCATCAGCAGATCAAACAGT
>CACZQT010000242.1 GCA_902783295.1 uncultured Lachnospiraceae bacterium | reverse complement strand
GTGTATGCTTACATTTCCCAGCATGCCAGCTGCCGTCCGTATTTCTATGTGATCGCCATTCCGGACGGAGAGGATCCGACCGCTTTTATGGAAAAAGAAGAATGGTTCCAGCGCGCGGATGACCGCGGTGAATGCCTCTTTGCCGTAACCGGCGGTTGGGGCAGCCTGGAAGAGGAACTGCCTTATTTCAGGGCGGCCATTACCTGGCTGAACACGCCCAAGGCTGACCTGCCTGATCCTTCCAATGAGAAAAACGTCAACTACTGGTCCGCCTTCGGCGAGTGGTACTTCATCGGCTACGGTGCTGCTGCTCCGACCATGGAGGCATGGGCTGCTGAGAATCCCATCTTTGTCATCTCCCAGGCTTACATTGAAGGTGAGAGTGTCGGAGAAGAATACCTGTCTGCCAAAGGCGCAGAAGAGTATCCCGTGGGAACCAACGGCTATGACATCACGGAAGATGTCAGGGCCCGTCTGGAAGCCAGGGGGGAAGGAATGATCACCCGCGGTTCCATCCCGGTGCCCACGTATTTCATCGGCTATGAGGAGGATGACCCGAGCGTCGTTTACTGGAAACAGGCGAACTACTGTGTGGAAGAGCCTGAGCTCGATGATATCTACGGGAAAGTCTATATCCAGGCAGAGGATTCCGAACCCTGGCAGACGCAGTACGCGGGTCCTATCTCCCGTGTGGCGGTCAGCCGGAAAAAACCGGACAGCCGGCAGATTCTGAATTTCCTTACGTACTATACCCGCTATGATAATACTTCCGCCTACGGCAACGCACTGATGCGCCGTGCCGAGTACACGAAAGTCATCGTGGCGGCTCATGACGGAAAAAAGGAACAGAGCCAGGATCTTACATTTGTCAGCATGCCGAGGGAAGGCTTTGCTGCCATCACTACTCCCGACGGGATGACGGGCTCCATGACCTGCACCGTGCGTGAAGTGGCAGGTGATCTGCGGGAATTCCTGTTCTATGTTCCTGACAGCGCGGCACAGCTCCAGCCGGGCGGCGCCCCCATCATCACCGTCTGGGCCGGCGGCAGCCAGACAAATATCATTTTCTTTGACTCTACCTGCTGGTGGGAAACTGCCAACAAGTACGGCATTGCGCTGGCCTTCGCCAACGAGCACTACAATACATCTGTGGCAGTGACTCCGAAGAACTGCGATGAATGCTACCGGGCGATGATGGACATCCTGAAGGAGTGGGAAGATGTCGGTCTCTATGACTTCGACTTTACCCGCATTTACAGCACCGGGCAGTCCATGGGATCCATGGAATCCCAGCAGTTCGCGCAGGAAACGCCGGAATACTATGCGGCTGTTGCCTCTACCTCTTTCTATCAGAATTATCCGGACACACAGTCCTGGGAACCGATCCCGACCTACCTGCTGAACGGGGAAGGAAACGGCAAAGATGATACAGGAACAGCCTATGATGACCGCTGGAACCGGATGGACCAGTGGGCAGAGTATTTCCTGACAGTGGATGGATTCGAATATGAACCTTCCGTTTATAATTCGGACGGTACTGTTAAGAAGTTCGGTGTTCCGGTTTCCGAACCTGTAAACGAGGTAACCGGTCCTTATGATCGTTTCGAAACCTCCACCTGGCTGAATGAAGACGGGATTCCGATCGTAAAATACACGAACAGTCTGTACCGGCCTCACAACTGCCTGACCTCCGAAATTCCCATGATGTGGGATTTCCTGGAACATTACAGCGTTGTGGAAGAAGACGGGGTGCTGGTACGGTATTACAGTGAATCCGCGTTTGCCAGCGATGATAAAGTGGAGATTTTCCGCTATACACCTTCGATGAAGCCCAGGGATCTCAAGAACGTCGGAATCCCCGCCGTGAATGAAGAGCCCAACCAGATGCCGCTGACCGGTTTCTTTAAGGATACCCTGAGCGGTGAGTATGAAGGCCGTCAGGTCCTGTGGTATATTCCTGATAATGCGACGATCCGCCCTTATTACCACTTTATCGCCATCCCCGGCGAAATGGATGCCTCTGCTTTCCTACGCTTCAGCGGATGGTTCCGGATTGCAGATGAAACCGGAGAATGCCTGTTCATTCTTCTGCCGGATCCGAAAACAAGGAAATGGGGCAGTGCGGAAGAAGAAGCCGGCTACATTGCAGCAGCCCGTGCGAAGCATGCCGGCAGCGGTGCCTATTTCAGCACCTTCGGCGAATTTTATCTGACGGGGTATCTGGACGGCGCAGCAGGTCTGGAAGCCTGGGCTGCCGAGAATCCCAACCTTGTCATTTCTCAGGCATACATCAATGGTACTTCCGTCGGAAACAAGGTTCTGGAGGAGAAGGGCAGCGGTGTCTTCGGTCTGGCTTCCATGACTGACGGTGATATCAACGACCGCGACGGCGACGGCATCAATGAACGCCGTGACGCCGACGGAAACCAGAAAATCATGAAGCATTTCGCGGAACAGCTGCAGCACATCCTGCATCCGGAAGACGGAGAAAACGCCGGTCTTCTGAAGAAATCTGATTTCGCGGTTCCTACCTGGTTCATCAACCAGAGCGGAAAATCGGATGCCGGCTACTGGAAGAAGGTCAACCGTGTATCCGGTTCCGGACGTATTGTAAATTCTCTGGGCGGCATTGAGGCCTCCGGCGTCTGCTGGCCGCAGGCGGCGGATACCTGGTCTACGGAATATGCCGGCCGTATTTCCAAGGTCGTAGAGCTTACCACAGACGCAGATTTGATAGATTACACATTTACACGCGCTCTGCGGGATGATCTGACGGATTACACCCGCTATGATGTAACCTGCCCTTACGGAAACGGTCTGTACCGCCGGCTGGATTTCAGCTCGGTACAGAAAGAGCGCTACAGTGACGGCAATACTTTTGCCCGCGGCAAAGTGGTGGGACTGACCCACGATGGTACAGAGGTGGCCGGTGAATTTTCCATGCAGAATATCTTCTGCCCGGACGGCTTCAGCACAGACCTGCTGCTGTATGTACCCGAAACAGCCGGAAAAGAAAATATCCCTGTCGTTATTGTTTTCCACGGCGGTTCCCAGAGTTCCACCCTGTTCTTTGACTCCACCTGCTGGTGGCAGACAGCAGCGGAAGAGGGCTTTGCCCTGGCATTTTCCACCCGGACCCTTCATAACCAGCGTACCGGTTCCGAGCATGACGTTTCTGTACTGGACGCTACGCTGGATGTACTGAGACTGGACGGCCGCTTCGATATGGGCCGGATCTATGCTACCGGACAGTCCATGGGTTCTGTCGCAACGATTGCCGTTTCCGAACAGAGAGCTGCCAGTCTGGCGGCTGCCATCGGCAGCAACGCCGGTTCTCCCAGCCGTCTTTCCGGCGGGGACGCCATTCCTGCAGGCCTGTTTATCGGCGAAGGCAACTACGCGGACCGCGGCATCCCCGGCTTTGCGCCGGATACCAGTTATCCGGAAGACGAAACCTCCACGCTGGTACGCTCCTCAGAAGCAGCTGCCGCCGGCGCTGATATCTACTGGGATGCTCCCGCTTCCGCGGACGGCACGCCCAAAAACAACCTGAACTCCTGGATCAGCTACTTCAGTGAAGCAAATGGACTGACGGATGACAGCCTTCGGGACGAGGTGCTTTACCGCGGGGCCAGCAGCCTGAACGGTGGAAGCAACGGTGTCGGCACCCTGGCTGACTGGCAGTCCAATAAAGCCCGCGTACGTACTTTCTACTGGGACGATGAGAACGGAACTCCGGTCATGGCTTATTTCTTCTCTCTGTTCCAGGCACATAACTGCCAGCCTTTCTACCGCCCGATTATGTGGGATTTCTTTAAGCACTACCGGGTTGATAAGGCAGCAGACGGAACTGTAAATCGGTATTACAGTGAATCCGGTTTCACGGAGGATGATGCTGTAGAAATTCTCTCTTCAGAAGCCATCGAAGCGAAGCGCGCGGCCGCCTCTGCCGCTGCAGATGAGAAAGCGCGTCTCGCTGCCATGCCGGTTCCCGAAGATCTGGACCTTTACACGGAAGCCCTGGAGAAAGACTGGTCCCAGGCAGCCCAGCTGCCCCTGACCGGTTACTTTACCCGTGAAGTGGCAGAAGGCAGAAGCGTGAAAGTATATATTTCCCCGGAAGCCTCCGTACGGACATATTTCACCGTACTGGCCGTACCGGATGGCGTGGACACCACCGTTTATCTGGAAGATAACGGCTGGTTTGACCTGATGGATCAGAAGGGTGAAGCCCTGTTCGTCCTGGAACCCGGCGCAGAAGGCTGGGGAAGTGCGGAAGAGGAAGCTGCTTACCTGGATGCAGCCATGGGTTTTGCCCGCGGCGGAATGAACGGAAACGGAGTAGCAGTCTTCACCTGCTTCGGAGAATTCTACCTGGTGGGTTATGGTAAGGGCGGCGCTGCCCTGGAACTCTGGGCGGCCAGAAATCCGATTCTCGTCATCAGCCAGGCATACCTGGATGGAGAAAGTGCAGGATATGAAGCTCTGTGGTCGGTTTCCGGCACCCCTTATGAAGCCAGCTGTTCTTACGGAGACATCAGCGATGTTCTGGAAGAAACCCTGGCACAGGTAGGCATTGCCGGAGAAATCACTCCTTCGGATGTGCCTGTACCCACCCTGCTGTCCGGCTTCGAAGGCTCCGACGGCTACTGGACCATCGTCAACGACTGCTGGTCGAATCCCATCGAAAACGGGCTCTTCCCTCAGTCCATTGATTCCGATGCATACCAGACTCATTACGCCAATCAGCAGCGTAAAGAGGCCGGCCTTGATACCGGGATCTCGGAAGTAAATATCATCAATGAGGACTGTACGGCAGAAGATCTCTATGCCTGGCTGTCCCGCTGGACCCGGTACGATAACACCTTTGCCTATTCCAACGCCCTGGCGGACCGTCTGGATTATACAGAGGCCCGTGTTGCAGCCCAGCAGCAGGCAAAGGACGGCAGCGTGAAAGAAACCCTGGAAGACGGCACCGAAATCTGGGGCGTGGCTGATGAAGTTCTGGAAGGACATGGCACTGTCCAGATCGGCGTGATCGCCTTTGCGGACAACAGCGGTGACAAAGCAAATGATCCCCGGGAATACCTGATTTATATCCCTGAAGGTTTTGAAGGAAAAGCCCTCCCTGTCTTAATGGTTTACGCAGGCAACAGCCAGACGGATTCCATCTTCATGGACTGCACGCTCTGGTGGCAGGTTGCTGAAAAGGAAGGCATCGCGCTTGCTTTTGTCTGCGAAACCTATTCGGCCAACGCCTGCAGTGTCTCCCATGC
>CACZQT010000241.1 GCA_902783295.1 uncultured Lachnospiraceae bacterium | reverse complement strand
GTATACGGTCATGTGCGGATACAGAGCGTAGTTCTGGAACACCATCGCGATATCACGATCCTTGGGAGGGATCTTGTTCACGACTTTATCGCCGATATAAAGCTCACCGCTGGTGATCGTTTCCAGACCGGCGATCATACGCAGCGTCGTGGACTTTCCGCAGCCGGAAGGGCCGACCAGAATAATAAACTCTTTATCCTTGATTTCAAGGTTGAGATTGGGCACGACAGGGGTTTTTGCCCCTTCGTACATCTTGGTAACATTCTTAAATGAAATCGAAGCCATATTACTTCCTCCATCATTTGGGAAGGTTTTTCCGTCCGGATGTATAGTGTAAAAACTGTTTATAAATCGAATAGAAAAGACCCTAACGTTTTTTTCCGCGTCCGGTCGTGGATTTCACCCACTCCCGGTGCTGTTCTTCTTTCTCTGGATCTGTCCTGCGGTTCCAGTCCGGATCCGAAACAGAATCCTCGAAGGTCATCAGATCCTCCTTGCGATGGTCCTCATCCATAAAGAGGGCCCCCTCTGTCTGTTCTCCGGTATCCACGTCCTGCAGTTCATAGAACACGCCAAGCCTGTGGAACGTCCGCAGAAAGATAAAACTGCTCAGATATGCCAGCACGCCGAATCCGGCTACCGTCCAGATAAATACCGCCATATTAAATGCGTCCGGGTTCATGAAAACCGTGATATAAACGGCGGCAGCAGTCAGCAGCAGGGACAGCAGTGTCCACGGAGCCGCGGCAATGCTCAGCATCCAGGCGTTTTTCAGTGTGTCTCTGGTGCGGAGGCGAAAGCGGGCCTCCAGCGGATACAGGTACTGAAATCCAAAGAGAAAAATCAGCACCAATGCGTAAAAGGTGATATGGTATACCCTCGACAGGCCCCCGCTCATACGCTGAACCACAGTGTAGTACAGCAGCAGGAAGGCGATCATGGCCAAAGTCACCATCCAGAGAATGGTTGACGGAAGAAAATCTTCCTTAAAGGTACGGATGAAAGTGCGTACCACCGTATCGCCCTGTTCATCCCGTCCCGCTGCCAGAACCTGCATCGAAGCATGAAGCGCAGTCAGGGCCGCTCCGATCGTGATGATCGGACAGCAGACCAGGCAGAACATGATGTTGACCAGCACAATATCTGCCATTCTCCGCAGCGCGCTCATCAGAGAGCCGTTCGGGTCCATTAAACTACTCATGTCTTGTCCTTCCGTCCATAGCTTTCGGCAGCCAGACGAATCTGCTCTGCCAGATCCGGTGAAAACTCACCGGGAAGCAATCTCCATTTCCAGTTGCTGCCGTGCGTGGACGGTTGATTCATGCGGGCCTCGTTTCCAAGACCCAGATAATCCTGCATGGGGATCACTGCCTGACGTGCCACACTTCGCAGCACGCAGCAGACGATCGGCCATATCAGTTTTTCGTCCTCCGCTTCCTGGCACACATAGCGCCGCACCTGCGCCCGCTCCTCTTCCGAAATCTCGGAGAGCCAGGCCAGCAGAGTGGCGTTATCATGCGTACCGGTATAAGCTACGGAATTCACCGGATAATTGTGAGGCAGATAATCCCTGGCGGACCCGGTATCTCTGGAATCAAAGGCGAATTCAAATACCTTGATTCCTGCATAGCCGGTTTCCCGGACCAGTTCCCGCACGCTGTCGGTCACATAGCCAAGGTCCTCCGCGATAATCTCTCTGTCTCCAAGTGCCTGTCGGATCGCGTTGAACAGTTCCATACCGGGTCCCTGTCTCCAGCCTCCGTTCACCGCGGTTTCTTCCCCTGCGGGAATGGCGTAGTACTCATCAAAACCACGGAAGTGATCGATGCGGAGTACATCGCAGGTCCGGAAGCAGTTGCGGATCCGGCGGATCCACCAGGCATAGCCTGTTTTTTTATGATATTCCCACCGGTACAGAGGATTTCCCCATACCTGGCCTCCCGCCGCGAAAGCATCCGGCGGGCATCCTGCCACGTGGGTCGGCCTGCGGGTTTCATCCAGCTGGAACAGTTCCGGCTCCGCCCAGGTATCCGCACTGTCCAGAGCCACATAGATGGGAATATCCCCGATCACCCGGATACCTTTTTCGTGTGCGTATCCGAGCAGATCCTCCAGCTGGCTGTAAAACAGATACTGCAGAAACTGATAGAAGCGAATCTGCTCTGCCAGTTCTTCCCGGGCTTTTTCCAGAGCTTCCGGTTTCCGGAACTGAAGTGCCGGTTCCCACTCCGTCCAGGCCAGTCCGTCATGCGCGTCCTTCAGTGCCATAAACAGTGCATAATCTGCAAGCCACTCTGCCTGTTCCTGAACAAAATCCAGAAACTCACGGGTCTCACAGATATCCGATTTCCGGTAAGCGGTACGAAGCAGCTTCAGGCGGTTCCGGTACTGAAGACCGTAGTCCACTGCGCGGGGATCCTCCTCCGGCAGCGCCGTCTCACACTCCTCTTCGGTCAGCCACCCTCTTTCGATCAGGTTCTCCAGACTGATAAAGTATGGATTTCCTGCGAATGTGGAAAAAGCCTGATATGGCGAATCCCCATAACTGGTCGGTCCCACCGGGAGCATCTGCCAGAGGCTTTGTCCCGCCGCCGCCAGCTGATCGATAAACTCATACGCTGCAGAGTCAAAACAGCCGATCCCGTACCGGGAAGGCAGTGAGCTGACCGGCAGCAAAATGCCCGCTTCTCGCACTGTATTCTCCTTTTTTCAGCATCCCGTCTGCCGGCATACCGGCAGCACCGGGCTGCTTTGCGTTCTACGAAAATATCTTACTTGATAGCACCTTCGACCATACCGTTGATGATCTGTTTCTGAGCGAAAATGAACAGAATGATCATCGGCAGGATAGCCAGCAGGGCTGCCGTCAGAATCAGATCCCACTGCTTCACGTAGGAACCTACGAACGCCTGCACGGCTACCGGCAGCGTCTTAACCGGTCCGTTCTGCCCCAGCATCAGCGAAGGCAGCAGGTAGTCGTTCCAGATCCACATACCGTTCAGAATGGTAACAGTGGTGATAACCGGCTTCAGCAGCGGGAAGATAATGCGGAAGAAAGTTCCTTCCGGCGAGCAGCCGTCAATCGCTGCCGCTTCTTCCAGTTCATAAGGGATACCCTTGATGAAACCGGTCAGAATGAACACCGTC
>CACZQT010000240.1 GCA_902783295.1 uncultured Lachnospiraceae bacterium | reverse complement strand
GTGTATATTGAATCAGAAGCAGCATGATTATTTCGCCCCTTTCTGTTCGTCTTTTTTCGCCAGGATTTTCTTCATGGTCAGCTTGATAAAGAGCACGAAGCCGCACAGGTAAATGATCACGGAGGAGATCACATCAGAGATCTGGGAGGAGTAGAAATTGGTGTTCACATACTGGCCGCCGTCCGTGATGTGCTGAATGAAGAAGGATGAGAAAATCGCGCCGATGGGATGCAGCCCGCCTAGGAAAGCGGCGGCAATTCCGTTGAAGCCCATGGCGGGTACGGAAGACTGGGTGCATTCCCAGCGCATATATCCAGTCTGATACAGCAGGGAAGCGCCCAGGCCGGCCAGTGCACCGGAGATGGCGAGCGTCAGAATGATGTTCCGGTTCTGGGCCATGCCGGCGTACTTGGCTGCGTTCTTGTTATTACCGGTTGCTTTCAGTTCATATCCCAACTTTGACTTGCTGAGGATGATCCAGATGCAGACGGCCACGAGGATGGTGATCGGAACCGCAATGGTTACGTTGGAATTATTGAAAACCTGATCCAGCCCCACTGTCGGCAGGAGCGCGGACGGATTCGTCTTGTCCAGATACAGGGTATACGGACTGGTTGATTCCTTGACGTTGGTCAGCAAGGTATTGGCTGTATAGAGGGCTATCCAGTTCAGCATGATGCCGGATATGACCTCGTTCACATTGCAGTAAGCCTTCAGCAGGCCGGTGATGGATGCCAGCAGCGCACCGGCAAAAATCGCCAGCAGCATGCAGGGGAACCAGCCCCATCCCCAGGCCAGCGCAGCATACAGGCTGGCACAGGCGCCCGCCACATACTGGCCGGCAGTTCCGATATTGAACAGGCCGACCTTATAAGAGAACAGGATGCTCAGCGAGCAGAGAATCAGGGGCATGGTCTTGGCCAGGGTGTTTCCCAGCTCCTTCATCTGCCGTGCAGGCTTTTTATAGAAGAAGTTTTTGATAACATTCATGATAGATTCGCCTGCGCCCTGGGGGTTAATGAGCAGCAGCACGATATAGCCGATCAGAATCCCCAGCAGGATACAAATGACGGAAGCGAGGAAGGCCTGTACACCTTCATTTTTCAGGAATTTTCTCATGCGTCCTTCACCTCTTCTCTCTTCGCGCCGGCCATGTAGAGTCCCAGCTCTTCCTGAGTGGTCTTCTTCGGATCCAGCTGACCGACAATTTCTCCTTCATACATGACGAGAATACGGTCCGGCACGTCCATGACTTCATCCAGTTCCAGGGAGATCAGGAGAACAGCCTTGCCCGCGTCCCGCTGAGCAACCAGTTGCTTGTGAATGAATTCAATTGCGCCGACATCCAGACCGCGGGTTGGCTGGACAGCAACAAGCACTTCCGGTTGTTTGTCAAGCTCCCGGGCAATAATGGCCTTTTGCTGATTGCCGCCGGACATGGCGCGGGAAGGGGTCAGGGAGCCCTGGCCGGAGCGGACGTCGTAATCGGCAATCAGTTTGTCTGAGAATTCACGGATGTTCTTCCTGCGGAGGAAGCCGATTTTACTGGTGAACCTTGAGTCGAAATAGGTTTGTAGGATCATATTGTATTCCAGGGAATAATCCAGGACCAGACCGTGCTTGTGCCGGTCTTCCGGAATATGGCTCATGCCTGAAACAGAGCGTTTGCGGATGGAGGCCTTCGAGATATCCTTGCCGTCCAGGAAAATGGACCCTCCGGCCAGCGGTTCCAGACCGGTAATGCCGTAAACCAGCTCGGACTGGCCGTTGCCGTCGATTCCGGCGATACAGACAATTTCACCGCGGCGGACCTTAAAGGAAACATTTTTCACCGCGTTGTTATTGTGTACCTTTGACGCCACGGTCATGTTCCGGACTTCCAGGACGACCTCTCCGGGGTGGGCCGGCTGCTTCTCCACATGGAAATTGACATTGCGGCCGACCATCATGGCAGAAAGCTGTTCCATGGTCGTGTCCTTCGTGTCCACAGTACCGATGTATTTCCCCTTGCGAAGTACAGTGCAGCGATCAGCCACAGCCATAATCTCCGCCAGCTTATGGCTGATGAAGAGAATGGATTTGCCTTCGGCGGCCAGGTTTTTCATGATCTGCATGAGCTCTTCG
>CACZQT010000239.1 GCA_902783295.1 uncultured Lachnospiraceae bacterium | reverse complement strand
GTGGGGCTGGGCTGCTTCCAGAATAAAACAGGAGTTTACTATACAACCACCAGCGGGGAATTCGCATCAGAAAAAGAACTGCCTTCAGATATGGGGCAGCCGGAGAAGGATGTCACGGTTCCCCTGCTCCTGGAAAAAGAGGCGGCCGGTGCGGCCTCTGTGCTGGAAACATCCGGAAAACAGTCAGAGAATGTGCTGACTCAGGGGGATCTGGGAGACACCTACTGCCTGCGGCTGGCTGTACAGACAAATGTGAAAGGCTATCGCTGTAAGGCATATTTCCCGGACGTCTCCTGGAACAGCAGCAATACCGGAGTGGCCGTGGTCGGCGCTGACGGCACGGTTTCCACAGTGGGATATGGAAAAGCGAAGATTACCGGCACGGCCTCCGGAGGCTTCTCCGCATCTGTATCTCTTACCGTGAAAGCCAGTCTTCCTGACGTAAACATTTCGAAGATAACGCCCAAAAAGAAGCAGATGCTCATTACCTGGAAGAAACCGGCAGGCAAGTTTACAGGGTACCAGATCCAGCTCTGCCAGAAGAAGAATTTCTCCAAAAAGGTCACCACAGTCTGGATCAGAAAAACAGGTACAAAGAAAACGACGGTAAAGAAGCTGACCGGCAAGAAGACGTATTACGTCCGGATGAGAACCTATCGTGAATTCGGCGGGAAGAAATACTACGGAAAGTGGTCGCCCAAACGCAGTGCAAAGGTCAAATAATGCCGGCATCGCAGGCTGTGCACTCCATGAGGATGCGCAGCCTGCGGAAAGGAAGCGTACTTCGGGCTTCCGCTTGTGGGAAGAGTGTGCAAGCACACTCGTCTATAAGAGGTTTTTATGAATCGCAACATCAACTTTACAGAGGGACGGATCCTGGGGCCGCTGCTGAAGTTCGCCGTACCTGTGCTGGCGGCCCTGTTCCTGCAGGCCATGTACGGGGCTGTGGATCTGTTTGTGGTAGGGAAATTTGCTGAAGCGGCGGACGTTTCCGCTGTTTCCACGGGTTCACAGATCATGATGACCCTGACCGGCCTGGTAAGCGGCCTGGCGATGGGGATGACGATCCTGCTGGGGCAGAAGATCGGAGAGAACCAGCCGGAAGAAGGCGGTTATATAGTCGGCAGCGGTATTCTTCTGTTCCTGCTGACGGCAGCTGTCATGACGGTTCTGGTTCCGCTGGGCAGCCGCTTCCTGGCGCAGATTATGCATGCGCCGCCGGAAGCATTCACGCGGACAACATGGTATATCCGCATCTGCGGCCTGGGCTCCGCCGCCATCATTGCCTATAACCTGATCGGAAGTATTTTCCGTGGAATCGGTGATTCAACGACTCCTTTGCTGACTGTGCTGATTGCGTGCATCTGCAATATTGCGGGGGATCTGCTGTTGGTGGCTGTGTTCGGGCTGGGGGCGGCAGGCGCTGCCATGGCGACCGTATTTGCGCAGGCGCTCAGTGTACTCATTTCCTGGCTCCTGATCAGAAAGAGGAGCCTGCCGTTTACCATGAAAAAGGCAATGCTGCGCTGGAACGGCAGGATTAACCGGAAGATTCTCCGGATCGGCATTCCCGTTGCGCTGCAGGATCTGCTGGTAGGGATTTCGTTCCTGGTTATTCTTTCTATTGTGAATTCACTGGGACTGACCGCTTCCGCCGGTGTTGGCGTGGCAGAGAAGGTATGCGCGTTTATCATGCTGGTGCCGGCTTCTTTCATGCAGGCCATGTCCGCTTTCAGCGCACAGAACCGCGGTGCGGGGAAGCCGAAAAGAGCGGTGCAGGGACTCGGATATGCGGTCGGAGTTTCGCTTGTGTTCGGAATTTCGATGTTTTACCTGAACTTCTTTCACGGAGACCTGCTTTCCGCTGTTTTCGCGAAAGACCGTATCATCATCGAAGCTTCAGCAGATTATCTGAAGGCTTATGCGATCGACTGCCTGCTGACCTGCTTCCTGTTCTGCTTCATCGGGTTTTTTAACGGAATGGAATATACGGGCTTCGTGATGATCCAGGGTATTGTCGGCGCTTTCCTGGTCCGTGTGCCGGTATCCTTCCTGATGAGCCGGCGGACGCCGGTTTCCCTGTTCCATATCGGTCTGGCCACACCGTGCTCCACGGTTGTGCAGATCGTATTGTGCCTGATTTGCTTTATGCGGATGTGGAAAAATTCAGACAGACAGAAATGGAATAATCCTTTATGAAAACACGAATGGCAGCAGCTGCGAATGGCGCTGCGGATGTCAGCAGCATTTCCCGAAGATCAGGAATCTCCGGGCTGTGGTGAATAAAGAATCAGGGAGGGAATGAGAGATGACGATCACTCAGCTGCGTTATTTTATGATAGCTGCGCAGATGGAAAATCTGTCCGGCGCCGCGGAAGCGCTGTATATTACGCAGTCTTCCCTGTCGAAAAAAATCGCTTCGCTGGAAAAAGAACTGGGGGTTCCGCTCTTTGACCGTAAGGGGAAGAGTGTCCGGCTCAACGCAGCCGGCGAGCACTTCCTGGCCGGCTGCCGGAAGATCCTCGGAGAAGTGGATGAGGTGCTGGAGGAGATTCAGCAGTACAGTGAAACAGGGGATACGCGGATCCGGATCGGAGCCGAAGGGGAGCCGGGGCTGCTGCTGGCCTGGATGGCGGATTTCCGCGCGGCTCATCCGGAGGTGTCGTATGAGATCGACAGCTCGCTTGGCAGTAAAGAAAATCCGGATATCAATGAGTATGACGTGATGATCTATCCTCAGAGCCACCGGTACGATAAATTCAAGGGATATCCGTTTTATACGGAAACATTTTTCCTGGCAGTACAGGAAAATGATCCGCTGGTCCAGAAAGGGCCGGTCTCCAACCGCGACCTGAATGGAAGAGATCTGGTATTCCTGCGGGAAGGGGAAGACCGGTATGAGTATCCCTGCCAGGTGTGCCGCGCCTTGATCATCAAACCGGGAAGAGAACATTTCACCGACAGCGAGCTGCTGAAGCGCAGGCTGATCAGTGAGGGAATCGCTGCCGGTTTTGTGTCTTCCGAGATGGCGGAACTGTACCAGAACGACCGGCAGATCCGGCTGCTTCCGCTGATCAGCAGCCGTTTTACCCGCCAGATGATGATCTGCTTCAAACGGAAAAAACATCTGAGCGGCCTGGCTGCCGAGTTCTGCGAGTATGTGTCCGGCCGATGCTCCCTGACGGAAACG
>CACZQT010000238.1 GCA_902783295.1 uncultured Lachnospiraceae bacterium | reverse complement strand
CGTCCGCGTCCTTCTGATGCATGGTGATATAGGCTGTGGTTTTATCCATCCCCATAGCCGCCACAATAAACAACTGATCGGCCTCCTGCGCGGCCGGCAGATTCACCACCCACTCAGGCGAATCCGCCGCATGCTGGATATTGACATGCAGGCCTTCGATCTGATCAGACAGTGCGTTATCTGAATCAATGATTCCCCCTTCCGCCAGAGCGGCGTTCACGCCGACCGTCAGCAGTACCAGGAACAGGATCATCCATTTTTTCATAAGTCAAACCCTCCGTTTCTGAATTCAGTAACATATTTCAATATCCGGGCTTTTACGCATCCAGCCGCTGCCGTTCCACAAGTTCCGAGAAATAACCGCCTTTCGCAATCAGTTCATCATATTCTCCTTCCTCGATGATCCCGCCCTTGTCCATCACCAGGATGCGGTCGCAGTTGCGGATGGTGCTGAGGCGGTGGGCAATCACGATCCGGGTACAGTTCAGCTTGTCCAGGGCGTCGGATACCTGCTTCTGCGTCTTGTTGTCCAGGGCGGAGGTGGCCTCGTCGAAGATCAGGATATCGGGCTTGGGCGCGATGGCGCGGGCAATCATGAGCCTTTGCTTCTGCCCGCCGGAAACGCCGCCCTGGCCTTCGGAAATCATGGGCTGCATCCCCATGGGCATTTCCCGGATGTCCCGGGCGATGCCCGCTGTTTCCGCCGCTGCCCAGGCTTCATCCAGCGTCATATCCGGCGCTGAAATGGTGATGTTGGAAAAAATATCACCCTGGAATAATTGACCGTTCTGGATCACAACCCCGATATGTTTGCGGAGCGATCGGGGATCAATGCTGCCGAGATCATGCTGATCATAGTATATCACACCTTTTTCCGGCTTTTCAAACCCCAGGAGCAGCCGCACCAGGGTGGATTTGCCGCAGCCTGTGCGCCCCACGATGGCCACATACTCCCCCGCCCTGACGCTTAATGAAAGATCGTTCAGGATATACGGCGTGTTTTCCTCATAGCGGAAAGTCACGTGGCTCATTTCGATGCTGCCGGTCACACGGTCGACGGGCAGCCTGTCGGCGGAAACTTCCGGCTCAGCCTTCAGAATGGGCTCCGCCATTTCCAGTACAGGCCGGATGGAGGCCACTGAAACGGCGATACCCGCCAGCGCGGTAAACGCGCCCATGACCCGCCCGTAGGCGGCGGTGAAGGCGTAATACTGGCTGACCCCCACGCCGGTCTGCACCGCCAGGTAGTACAGCAGCACGGTGCCCAGGAGGGAGATGGCGGTGGTGATGACACCGTTGATTTTGAGGAACATGGGCGGGTTGTATTCCAGCCTGGCGCTTTGGGCGTACAGCCGTCCCCACCGGGCGAACACCCGTTTTTCCGACCCGGACAGCCGGATTTTCTGGATCCCGTTCAGAATGGCGTAGCTCATGCCGTTTTCCTCGGCGCTCAGCTTCATTTTCTTCCGGGAGATTCTGATCTGCGCAAAGGACGCCGCAAGGCTCATGGCCACAGTCGCCAGAATGATCAGGATGGACGGCCACACCAGCGCCGGAGCAAACCCGAAAATCTGCGCCACATATAGAAGGGACATGATGCTGCTCAGTCCCACGGACAGAACGCTGTTCAGGATCATGATGCACAGTGAATTGACGCTGTTTGCCCGGCTGGACAGCTCGCCGGAGGAATACTTCCTGAAAAAGCTCACCGGCAGGGACAGGATCCGCATCATCACCGACGCCTGCACCGACTGGGATGTTTTGGTGTTGATCCGTTCCATCAGGAGCGTGCGCACAAGGCCGATCAGCTGCGCGGCAAAAGCGCTGGTCAGCAGGAACACACCCAGGCCGATCATCAGGTTCATGTTGCGGTTCGCCAGGATCTTGCCCGTCACCAGGCTGTATATGCGCGGCTCGATCATTCCGACCAGGGTCACCGCCAGCGTCGCCAGCACGGTCAGAAGCAGATCGCCGTGGGTAACGCTGTTTTTCATGTACAGGAGAAGATCGGGAATGCCCAGCTTTTTCATCGGCAGGGGCTGATAGAAGCACATGGCGTTCCGGGAAAACTGTTTCGCGTTTTTCCGGGATATCCGGGTTTTCCTGCCCGTGGCAGGATCCCTGTACCAGTAGCCGGATACCGTCCCCGGCAGGAGGGCGACGGTGGTCCCCGTTTCTTTTATGCATCCCAGCATGGGGCCGTAAGCGTCGTTTTGCCAGTTTTCCTCCAGTTCAACGTCCCGGATCATCAGGCCCGTCGAGCGAAGCGCGTATACCAGCTGATCCTTTGCGTCCCTGATGTTTTCCGGGATTTCCACGGGCTTCTGATGATAGAATATCAGGATGTCGTCGATGGCTTCTTTGGCGATCAGCCGTTCGTCCGCCAGCCGTTCCGCGTCCCACTTGTCCATCACCACGCTGGCCATGCGGAAAAAGGAGTCTTCCAGCAGGTTCTGGTCGCTTTCCGTTCGCTGCCTGATCTGTTCATCAAACCAACCCATTTTCCCG
>CACZQT010000237.1 GCA_902783295.1 uncultured Lachnospiraceae bacterium | reverse complement strand
GGAAATTGAGAACTTCCTGCGAAAAAGCCGCCGGGAGAAAGACCTTTCCAAGAAATCCTTCGGTTATCTGACATCGATCCTTCGCATGATCTTTAATGAGGCGCTGATCGAAAAATACATTGATTATGATATTGAGCCAATCATCAAAAGATCCCGAGGCCAGCAGAAGTCTTCATTCAAAGTCGCGAAAAAGGAAGATTCTGAAGAGGTATATTCCGCGGATGAAATCGCGGCTCTGGAGGAAGAACTGCTCTGTGATGGTGGTATCCATGCGCTGGGAGTAGAGCTGATTCTTCTGTCCGGAATGCGGATCGGGGAGGCAGCGGCACTGACATGGTCAGATTACGATCCGGAGAAGCATTCCCTGCATATTCATCGGACAGAAACAACCTACTCCGCAGATGGAAAAGTCATGGTAGATATCTCTGACGCACCCAAAACAGACGCAGGAAATCGTGATTTTCCCGTTTTGCCGGAGATGCAGAAAATCCTTGAAGAGATTCGCAAGAAAAATCCGGACGGAGAATACATCCTCTCCTATCATGGAAGCCGTATCCGTGCCGAGAAGCTTCGAAAGAAACTGAAAAAACCTGCGAAAGCTGTGGAATTGAATACCGCTCTCCACATAAGCTGCGCAAAACCTTCGCAAGCCGTCTGGCTGCGGAAGGTGTTCCGCCCAGGATCATCACGGAACTGCTGGGGCATGAAGACTACCGGGTGACGCAGGATTATTATATCAAGCGCTTCGCGACACTTGAACAAAAAGAGAATTATCTGAGGGAAGTCATGAAGAAGAAACCGGCTTCCCGGGCATAACGAACTGTCCTGGTACTTTTCAGGTACTTTTGGTACTTGGACAACAAAAAAACCGCGTAAATACGCGGTTTAAGAGTGGAGCATAGGGGGATCGAACCCCTGACCTCCAGATTGCGAACCTGGCGCTCTCCCAGCTGAGCTAATACCCCGAACAAAGCGTATTGTACTCCAGTCGCCGGGAAAAAGCAAGGACTTTTTTCAGAAGTTCTTTTCGGTTCCTCTCCTATAATCGTTTTCAGTTTCTTTATTTCTGTAGAGTGCAGTTTCCTTCATTCTCAGGCTTCGCCCAGTATCCCGCTGGCTTTTACGGCGGCGAGCATTTCCGCGATCTTTTCCGGAGGAAGCACCAGTGCAAAACGCACATAGCCTTCTCCATGCGGTCCGAAGCTGCTTCCGGGGGTGCAGAGGACGCCGGCCCTGTCCAGAAGATCCATGCAGAATTTCATGCTGGAGGTATAGGCAGGCGGGATCGGAGCCCAGACGAACATGCTTCCGGCGGCATCCGGGATATCCCAGCCGATCGCTCTGGCACCGCTGCAGAGAGCATCTCTCCTCTTCTCGTATTCCACGCACTGTGCTTTTACCGTATCGGTCGGGCCGTTCAGAGCCGCGATGGCCGCCTTCTGGATGGGCAGGAACATTCCGAAATCAATCTGGCTGCGGAGCAGGCGCACCGCCTGAATGACATCCTTCCGGCCGATCAGGAAGCTGATTCTGGCGCCGGTCACATTAAAGGATTTAGAAAGGCTGAAGAATTCCACGCCTACATCCATGGCACCGGGCGTATTGAAGAAGCTGCCCCCGACAACACCTCCGTAAATAATATCGCTGTAGGCGTTGTCATGAATAATCAAAACGTCATACTTCCTGGCCCAGGCCACCAGTTCCTCATAAAACGCCGGCGTAGCAATGGAACCCACCGGGTTAGCGGGGAAGTTAACAATCATAAATACCGCTTTCCGGGCCACTTCCTCCGGAATACCGGCCAGGTCGGGAAGAAAACCGTGTTCCTTCGTCAGAGGGTAATACCAGGGTTCTGCTTCGGAAAGAAAAGCACCGGCCTGGAAGACCGGATAGCAGGGATCCGGCAGCAGAACCGTATCCCCCGGGTTGCAGAGCGCCAGCGCCAGGTGGCCGACCCCTTCCTGCGTACCATAGCAGCTCATGATCTGATCCGGAGCGACACTCACGTGAAAGCGCCTCTCATAATATCCGCAGACGGCATCCAGCAGTTCCGGAAGATCCCGCAGGGCATATTTCCAGGAATCCGGATTCTTCGCGCTTTCGACCAGGGCGTCCATGATATGCTGCGGCGGAACGAAGTCCGGGGTTCCGATGCTCAGGTTATATATTTTCCGTCCCTGTTTTTCCAGTTCAATTTTCTTATTATTCAGGGAAGCGAATATTTCATCTCCGAAACGATCCAGGCGGTGCGCAAAATGCATAATAAAAACCTCCGTTTTCTCTCTTCGTTCAGCCCCGTTCTCAGGCTTTGACATTATAACTCACATGAGAAAAGATTTCCACTGAAAAGAGCCAGCCATTTTCCAAGAGTCTTCTCCATGCCTGCCATCAGTATAGTTTTGATATGTTTTCATAATTGCCGCAGCATCCCTTCGCAATAATGCTCTTTCGTACCGGAATTGTCAAAATTCCATGATTCCTGCTTGTGTAAAACCATGTCACATGATATGATAAATGGGGAGTTTTATCCTTGATTCCTTTATGCAGCCCTTCTCGGTACTGCATTTCCAGCATTGAAATGGGATTATATCCCGGAAAGGAGAAGTTGCCATGAAAGAAAAACGTATCCTGTGCAATTCATTGCTTCTGTTCCTTGTCCTGACAGCTCTGTTCTGCGCAAAGACAGCCGCTGCAGAACCTTACCCACCTTACAGCAGTCTTGCCAAAGCCGAGTATCTCGGAACGGCGGGTCCAAATATTGATGCCTGGTACGACGGCTATACACTGTACCTGGCAGGAACAGGCTCCACGACAAACTTTGCTGCCGGCAGCAGCAGTACAGCCCCCTGGAAGAACAAAGAAATCCATGATATCCGTTTATCTTACGGAATCACCAGAATCGGATCCAACCTGACAGAAAGTATTGTAAAGGACAGTATCCTATGGCTGTACCTGCCGGAGTCCGTGACAGCTGTAGCGTCAAATGCTTTCATCAACATAACTGAGAAATGCCAGCTCCGCTATGGAGGGGATTCCTTCGGATGGGAAGATTCGCCGTATAAGGACGATACATATCTGAAAAAAGCTGCCGGCAATCTCCTTTGCCTGGACAGAGGGGATATCGGTCTCGACCTGACCAGCGGCAAAGCTTCGGTTACCAATGCGGAACAGGCTTCCCTGATTGCCAGCCTGAACGCTGCGGTGGAGGCCGGCCTGATCCGGTGCAATTCCAATTCATATGAGTACGACCTTGACAAAGACAATGGCAAAACCATAGACATACGTTTCGCAAACAACTTTTACCGGGAGGATAATTTCAGCTGCGACGCCATAACGCTGGACCTGAATAACTATGATTCAAGCCCGCAAACTTACAACAAGGTCAAAACAGCCCTTTTGTTCAATCCATCCATCGGTCTGAACCTGAGCAGTTACGGTTATTATTCCCTTATGATATTCACCTTGGATGACCGTACCTATCTCGACAGCAGCCGGGTTTCCGCCACATTCTCCCCGGATTCGTATACTTACACCGGAATTCAGATCAAACCCGTTCCGATCGTAACCATGGCGGTCGGGGAATATGACGAAAAACTGATATTGGGGACAGATTTCACTCTGTCCTATGAAAACAATATCAACGCGCGCAAGAGTACAGCGTCCAACCCTCCTTCTGTCATCATCAAGGCAGCGCCGACGTCCAAAAAGGTGAAGGGAAGCAGGAAAGTGCCTTTTACCATCTCCCCGAAGCCGCTGAAGGATTCCATGGTTTCCGTGAAGAAGAACGAAGTGGTTTACACGGGCAGCCCGCACGTTCTGGAGAAATCGGATCTGGAGCTGAAGGATACGGACATAGACACCCTTATTCCTTCATCGAACTGGAAGATCAAATCCAATTCCGACGATGGGAAACTTGGGGTGAAATATATCCAGGTGGAAGGAAGCGGCAATTATACCGGTACGGCTAAAGCTGCTTTAACAGTCGTCCGCTATAACCTGAACGACGGTGCTTTCGATGTGGAAGACGGGATCTGGAGCGGATCCGCCGTCACGCCTAAGCTGACCATGAGCCGCTATAATCCTTCCCTGGTTCTGACGGAAGGCACCGATTATACGGCGGAATGGAAGGACAATACGGAGGTCGGAACGGCGACCGTCACCGTGACCGGCATAGGAAACTATACCGGTTCCAGGAGCAGGACCTTCCAGATCCGTCCGAAGTCAATTTCCGGTGTTATTATCGATGTTATCAGCAGCGTAAACCACATTCCGGGGCAGCCTCATACACCAAAAGTCACCGTTTACGATGGTGCCATAGAGCTGACGGCTGGAACAGACTACTCTGTCTCCTACAGCGATAATCTCAATGCCGGCACAGCGAAAGTAACTGTCACCGGAAAGGGACACTATACCGGCGATGCCATTGCCAGCTTCACCATTCTGCCGATCAGTTTAAGTGCGGCGGGTGTCACGGCGGATGAACAGGCCTGGACAGGCAAGGAAATAAAGCCGTCCGTGAAGGTAAATTTCGGTGATTACAAACTGGTGCAGGGAACGGATTATACCGTTTCGTATTCTGACAATATAAATGAGGGCACGGCGAAGATCACCATCACCGGCACCGGAAACTATACCGGAACCGCTTCCGGTTTCTTCCTGATCACAAAGAGCACAAAACCTGCAGAGAGCACAAAGCCTGCCGAGGAAACAACCGCGGCCGGCCGCCCGGAGGGAGATATAACCCCGGGAAAACCGGCGAAACTGACAACGGTGCATAAGAGTATTACGGATGTAAAAGATGATACCAAGGATGTCAAAGGCGCCACATTTACGCTGCTGCAGGCCAGAGCTGTTCCTAAATCCAATACATCTGTCAAACTCAGCTGGAACAAGGTTCCCGGCACTTCGAAGTATATTATTTACGGCAACAGATGCGGAAAAAACAGAAAATACGAAAAGCTGAAAACCGTAAAGAAGAGCA
The DNA here is from genome assembly GCA_902783295.1 of uncultured Lachnospiraceae bacterium. Classification (GTDB taxonomy): domain Bacteria; phylum Bacillota; class Clostridia; order Lachnospirales; family Lachnospiraceae; genus UBA3305. Next base: position 4,017 of record CACZQT010000237.1, on the reverse strand, counting down.
AGAGCAGCGTCACCTGGAAGGGGTTGAAGAAGGGCACCTATTACAAGTACATCGTAGTCGCTGTAAAGGGAAAGAATGTTCTGGCAACTTCCAAAACCGTCCACGTGGCAACAAACGGAGGCACCGGCAAGAAGGGCAATGCTGTTTCAGTCACGCTGAGTCGCAGCAGCCTCACGCTGAAAGCCGGGAAATCGAAGACGGTCAAGGCATCCGTGAAAGCCGGAAAGCTCGCCATCAGCACGCATCGCAAGGTAGCCTGGGAATCAGATAATATCAATGTAGCCAAAGTCAATTCCAAGGGCAAAATAACCGCCGTGGGCAAAGGCACCTGTTATGTATACGCTTATGCGCAGAATGGTGTCTTCGCGAAAGTGATGATTACCGTAAAATAACACCGCAGCGAAAAAGAAAGTATGAGCCCGGACTCTTCCGCAAGGGAGAGCCCGGGCTCTTATCATCTGTCCGGTTTTCCGGCTGTTTCCGTTCTGTTCATCCGATCCTGTTTTTCGCGGCGGTACTTGCCGTTTTGCCGGAAAACTTCTGCTCATCCGCCGGAGGTTTACGAAGGAATACTAAATTAATCAGTGTTTTCTTCGTTACTTCAGTTCCTCCAGCAGGGATTTACCAAAGGTTCCTTCAGGCATTTTCACGCCGAAGTTTTCTGCAACAGTGGCGCCGATAACGGCGAAGCCATCCTGGTCCGGCAGTCTTTCCGGAGTGGTGAGAGACGGCGAGTACACCAGCAGAGGGACCATTTCGCGGGTATGATCCGTCCCCTTGTAAGTAGGATCATTCCCGTGATCCGCCGTAATCATCAACAGATCGTCTTCTCTCAGGCTGTCCAGCAGGATGCCAAGCTTCTCATCGAAGCGCTCCAGTTCCTCTCCGTAACCGATGGGATTCCGGCGGTGCCCCCAGAGAGCGTCAAAGTCCACAAGATTGACAAAGCACAGTCCGTGGAAGTCCCGTCCGGCTGCTGCAATGGTCTGGTCCATCCCCTCTACGCTGCTCTTGGAACGTTCCGCTTCTGTAATCCCTTCCCCGTCAAAGATATCCCGGATCTTCCCGATGCTGATGACATCAAAGCCGGCTTCCTTCAGGGCATCCAGCACGGTCTTTCCATAGGGCTTCAGCGCATAGTCATGGCGGTTGGAAGTCCGCTTGAATTCGCCTTTCTTCTTGCCTACATAAGGTCTGGCGATGACACGGCCCACCTTCCATTCATCCCGCATGGTCAGTTCCCTTGCAATCTCACAGCAGCGGTACAGCTCCTGCAGACCGAAGGTTTCCTCATTTCCGCAGATCTGCAGTACAGAGTCCGCGGAAGTATACACGATCATATGGCCGGTGGCAATCTCTTCTTCGCCCAGCTCGTCCAGAATTTCCGTCCCGCTGGCGGCCTTGTTGCCGATAATCACCCGCCCGGTACGGCGGGAAAGCTCGTCCAGCAGTTCCTTAGGGAAGCCATGCTCAGTAAAGGTCTGGAAGGGCTTTGTGACATGCAGCCCCATCATTTCCCAGTGCCCGGTCATGGTATCTTTCCCCGCGCTCTTCTCCACCAGACGGGCTCTGGTACCGGTAAGCGCGGCTGCTGCCGAGACATTTTCCGGAAGGGCCTCATCCCTGGCAGCCCTGATCGGATGCAGATCTGCCAGGCCCAGGCGGATCATGTTCGGGATCCGGAAGCTTTCCATACGCTCATCGATATGACCCAGCGTATCAGCACCCAGATCATCGAAGGCGGCCGCATCCGGAGCGTTCCCGATGCCAAAGGAATCAACAACCACTACAAATACTCTGCGGAATCTTTCCATTCAGTCCACCCTTCCTTTCCGGTTTTCATTCATGCACAGGCTGCGGAAACCGATCCGGCAGCCCGGTATCGGAACAAGGGGACAGTCCCTCCGTCCCGATACTGGAACAGAGGGACTGTCCCCTTGTCCCAGATGCCATTCGTCTGTAATACCTGATTTATGCGTGCAGCTGCACAGAGTCCGGTTCAAAAGCAGGCGCGGCTGCTGACAGCCTGGAGAAGAACTCTTCTCTCGCAGCTTTATATGCCGCGTTGAATTCTTCATCCTTTCCGGACCGCAGCGCATGATAATAATTGTGTTCGTGATCTGCCAGTTCCGGCCGTACACGCATCACTGTAGCGACACCTACGTTTGAGCAGGTATCCGCCAGTTTCTCCATTTCGCTCATCAGATTCGTAAAGCTGGGATCCGCAAGCACATTGCAGATGCCGCTGCTCATACGTTTCAGATGGTTCCCTTTCAGCTGTCCGATGAGATCCATCGCCACTTCGGTAAGCGGCTCTATGGCATAGGCCGCATCCAGATCTCTCTTCCGGAAGGTCAGTTCTGCCTTGCTCAGGATACGGTCCTGCAGCTCATTCAGCACCTCCACTTCAGTGTAAGCTGCCGGTGAATAAGCAGTGTTCATCTCCGTCAGTTCCTTCATATTGTCCGCGATATCCGCAGCAATATCCCCCAGATGCTCAAATTCTCCAACCACCTTGTAATACTGGTCGAGAATCCCGACATGGGTCTGCTCCTGCAGATGTGGCAGCAGCTGGACCATATACCGGCTTACGTGGTCTGTCAGGCGGTTGATATCCTTCTCTTCTTCCTGAATCTCCGCGTAGATCTTCGGATCGAAGGATTTGATCAGCATACGGGATTTCCGGATGTTGACAGCAGCTGCGTGGAAGATGGTCAAAAGAACATCGTAGCAGCTGCGGAGGGCCAAAGCCGGTGTTTCGAAGAATACCGGGTTCAGCTCTTCCAGCTTTTCCTTGTATTTGTCCTCGCTCACCGGCGCGTCTTTCACGATCTTCCGTGACAGCTTTTCATACACCGGAAGCAGCGGGAACATAACGATGGCACAGGTCAGATTGAAGACCGTATTGGTATTCGCTACAATACCGGAATTCACGGTGAGATTCCACAAACCATCCAGCAGACCCAGCCGGTGGGCAATGGTCACGCCGGCCAGTACCGCCACCGTTTCACTCAGGTTAAACAGAATATTGACAATACCGACCCTTTTAGGATCCGGTTCGGCACCGATGGCACAGACAATAAATGTGGTCACACAGTCGCCCAGGTAGATACCGACGATCACGGCGTAAATCGCCTTGAAGGTCAGAACGCCGGAGGCGGAAAACGCCTGCAGGATACCGATCGTAGCCGAAGAACTCTGCAGTACAAAAGCAACACCGGCACCGGTCAGATAGCCGATGAGCGGATTCTTCAGACTGGAGAAAAGTGTTTCCACAATACCGGAGGCCGCCAGGGCATCCACTGCCCTGGTCATGTTCATCAGTCCGGAGAAAAGAATACCGAAGCCGATCGCTATGTTTCCGATAGATTTGGAATTCTTAAACCGGAAGCCCATAATCAGGACAATGCCGATCACCAGTGCCATCGGTGCCAGGGACGAGGGCTGGAAAAGACGGAGAATGGAACCGGCAGAAGCATCGATATCCAGCAGTCGGATAATCTGTCCGGTTACGGTGGTGCCGACATTGGCTCCGATGATAATGCCCAGCGACTGGTGCAGGGTAAGGATGCCTGCGCCAACCAGACCGGAAGTGATAACGATGGTAGCGGTAGAAGACTGAATCAGGGCTGTTACCAGAAGGCCCAGGATAAAGGCCTTGACAGGGTTGTTTGTGACTGACTCCATCGCCAGCTTCAGGGTGCCGGAAGAACTCTCCTTTAAGGAATCCCCCATCAGCCTCATGCCGTACAGAAACATAGCCAGGCCGCCGGCCAGGGTCAGGAAATCAAAGAAATTCATAGTTGCCTCTTTCATGGCGCTCCTTCGGCGCCAGCTTATTTCTTTCTCTTTTCACGCCTGCATCATATCACACATCTTACCGCCAAACAAGATTAATGAATGACCAGTCCCCGTAACCATTGACCAGGCACTGCACTTACTGCTCCGGAATGAGAATGAGGTTTATTGCCTGCTCGAGCCAGCTCGGCAGTCAATAAACTTCGGACTCGCTGTTTT
>CACZQT010000236.1 GCA_902783295.1 uncultured Lachnospiraceae bacterium | reverse complement strand
GCCGCCGGACAGACCCAGAACGCCGGACTTCTTGTTCAGCATGTTCAGAACTTCGTTGACATCCTTGCCTTCCTTGTTGCAGATGTACTGAATAACAGCTGCATCCACGTCACCGGAACGGGTGCCCATGATCAGGCCTTCCAGTGGTGTCAGGCCCATGGAAGTATCCACGCACTTGCCGCCGATGGAAGCGGAAATGCTGCCGCCGTTGCCCAGATGGCAGACAATGACTTTGCCCTTCTGAGGATCCAGATGGCAGAACTTCAGCACTTCACCGGACACGAACATATGGCTGGTGCCGTGGAAGCCGTAGCGGCGGATGCTGTACTTGTCATAGTATTCATGAGGGATGGCGTACATGTAAGCCTTCTCCGGCATGGACATACCGAAAGTGGTATCAAATACAGCCACATTGGGCGTGCCGGGCATTGCCTCTTCGCAGGCCTCAATACCCATCAGGTTTGCAGGGTTGTGCAGCGGGCCCAGGTCAAAGCATTCACGGATAACATCCTTGACTTTCTGGTCTACAACGATGGATTCGGTGAATTTGCTGCCGCCGTGCAGTACGCGGTGGCCGATGGCGGAAATTTCGCTGGTGTCCTTGATCACACCGTGTTCCGGATCCGTCAGGGCTTCCATAACCAGCTTGATGGCCTGGGTATGGGTAGGCATAGGAGCTTCCACCACATACTCCGCTTTGCCGGTGGGCTTGTGAGTCAGCTTGGAGCCTTCAATGCCGATACGTTCGCACAGACCCTTGGCGATAACGCTCTCGTTCTCCATGTCGATCAGCTGATACTTCAGAGAAGAGCTCCCGCAGTTCATGACTAATACTTTCATGCTTTCATCCTCCTAGCGCCTGGCGGTTATATCCCGCTTGCAGGCCGTCTTATTGTATTGTACCCAAAAGGGGTCATTCTGTAAAGATATCCAAACTATTTTATTTCAGAATCAGCTGATACTGAAAAGTCTCTGCGCAGGGAATATACACAGCCGCAGTAGTCCTGCCGGTACATTCCGTATTCCTCGGACAGTTCACAGGAACGGCGGTAACCATCCTTCTTCTTAAAATCTGACGGAAGCCATACCGGACTGCCGAATTCCGCGGCAGCCTCTTCTCCGATTTTATTCAGCCATCCCGCATTTTTCAGCGGACTGATCGTCAGCGTTGTGGTAAAGTACGGAATACCAAGCTCCCGCGCCTTGGCTGCCGCTTCCCGGAGCCGCAGCCGGTAACAGCGGAAGCACCTTTCTCCACCTTCAGGAACCTGCTCCAATCCTTTTGCAATGGCATAAAAGTCCTCCGGGCGGTATTCCCCTTCCAGGAAGCGGATGCTGTGTTCATGAGGGATGCGGGTCGTAAGTCTTTCCTGTTCTTTCGCCCTCATATGATATTCTTCCGGCGGATAAATGTTCGGATTGTAATAGTATACCGTAATATCAAACCAGGGCGTCAGCCGCTCCAGTACAGCACTGCTGCAGGGACCGCAGCAGCTGTGCAGGAGCAGCCCGGGTACCGTTCCCGCCGGCAGCTGCCCGATGAACCGCTCCATCTCCTTCTGATAATTTCTGCCTCCGCCGCCAGAGCCCATATCCGTTTCTCCTTATTCGCCCCAGCGTGCCAGAAGTTCCGAGATTTCCCGGGTAAGCCGCTTCACCTCTTTATTGGGACGCCCGTCGAAAGATGCCACCAGATCACGCAGTTTCTTCTCCGCATCCTGAAGGCCGCCGTAAATCTCGGAAACCTTCTTCTGAGGAGCCGTCTCCCTCTCCGGAACAGGAATGCCTTCAGCCAGAAGCAGGCATTCTCCCGTGGCCAGATCATAAGCCGTACCGGAATACGGAGCCACCGTTTCCGGGAACCCGTTTTCTTCCTTCAGGCAGCGGGCAAAGCTCTCGGTAACAGAGTCTTCCCCGTGATTGACAAAAACAATCTCCGGTTTCCTGGTAAAATGCCGGATCCAGTCCAGAAGCCCGTTTTTATCCGCATGTCCACTGATATTGGCCAGAAATCCGATCTCTGCATTGACCTGAATATCCTCTCCGAACAGCTTTACCGTTTCCGCCCCGTCAAAAAGCGTCCGTCCCAGCGTCCCTTCTGCCTGATATCCGGCAAAGAGAATCAGGGATTCCTTTCTCCAGAGGTTGTGCTTCAGATGATGGCGGATCCGGCCGGCTTCACACATACCGCTTGCAGAGAGAATAACCTTCGGCTCCGTATCGAAGTTGATCTGTTTGGATTCATCCGCCGTGACAGAAACCTCCAGGCCGGGAAAAAAGATAGGGTTTTTTCCGGAGTCCAGTATTTCTTTCATGGCGTCGTCAAAATAACTGTGATCGGTCTGTACGAAAATGCTGGTAGCCTCATTAGCCAGAGGGGAATCGACAAAAACCTTGAAGCCGTCGTGTCCTGTCACCAGGCCTTCTTCCTTAATCTGGCGGATAAAGTACAGCAGTTCCTGGGTCCGCCCTACAGCGAAAGAAGGAATCACCACATTCCCGCCCCGGTCCAATGTCCGCTGAATATAACCGGCCAGCTGTGCTGCAAAGTCCTCGTCTTTCGGAGCCTTTTCATGCAGCCGGTCGCCGTACGTGGATTCTATGACCACATAGTCTGCCTCTTCCACAGGCTGCGGGTCCTTCAGAATCGGCTTGGAAACATTGCCCAGATCACCGGAGAAAACGATCTTCTTTTCGGTATCTCCCTCTTTCAGCCACAGGGATACGCAGGCGGAGCCAAGCAGATGCCCCGCATCCGTAAACTCCAGGTCCACGCCTTCCAGAATCTGCGTACGGTTATTGTAAGGGAAAGGGACAAACTGCTGAATGGTGTTTTCAGCATCCTCCACAGTATACATAGGTTCCACCGGGCTGCTGCCGGAACGCTTTCCTTTCCGGTTCTTCCATTCCGATTCAAACTCCTGGATATGCGCCGAGTCCCGCAGCATGATGTTGCAGAGGCTGCAGGTGGCTTCCGTAGCATAAATCTGCCCGCGAAAACCGTTCTTATATAGAAGCGGCAGCTTTCCGGAATGGTCGATATGGGCGTGCGTCAGTACCACACAGTCAATATCGGAAGGCTTCACGGGAATATCCTGGTTCACAAACATATCCTTTCCCTGTTCCATTCCGCAGTCCACCAGAAAATTCCTGCCGTTTACGGTCAGCATTGTGCAGGACCCGGTTACTTCATGGGTTGCGCCTAAAAACCGAATTTCCATAAATGCTCTCCTTCCCTTCGACTCTTTGGAGGCCTTTTTAGCCCGGCATCTTTACATTTCTATGTTGATTGATTATATTGAAACCGGAATGTCAGAAGCAGATAAACGGACTGACGAAAACATGGAAGCATTCTTATCAGTACATGTAACCGCAGATGATCCTGCCCTGCGCAGGGACCGCAAAAGAGGATAACATGATCGCACTGCAGATACTGGATATAAAAAACTTCACTTCGCAGCTCTTCCTTCAGGAAACCTTCGATGGCTTCTGTCTGGAGGAGGCGGAATTTCAGACCCGCTATACCATTTCCATGGACGGATATTTAACCGTTCCGGAAAACGGCAGGCAGTACGCCGGCTGGGACATCGTCCGTCCTCTTGCCTTCCAGATTCTGAAAGGCCGGGAACTTCCTCATTCTTTCCACATTACCCTGCGGCTCAGTGACGAAAACATGAAGAAGACTCTGTCCGCATCAGGTCTCGGCGTCGCTGCGGAAGATGTCGGCGGACTGTTCCTGAATCTTCGCTTTGACGGAAAAAACATGACTGCTGTCACAGGCTGTTCCCAGAAAAGCTTCTCTCTCGACCGTTCCCTGGAGAAGGAATGGGACAGAATCATTCGCCTGTTTCTCCGCCGCCATCAGATTCCTGCGGAAGAGCTGTAGCCTGGGGAAGTTCGAACCAGAATGCTGCTCCTCCTTCCCGGTTTTCCACCCCGCATGTGCTCCCGTGTGCGTGCATGATAGCCTTCACCAGAGACAGTCCGATTCCGCTTCCTCCGTAGCTTCGGGTTCTGGCTTTGTCTACTTTATAAAACTGATCCCAGATATGCGGCAGATCTTCTTCCGGAATACATTCTCCCGTATTGAAAACCGTTACTTTTACTTTCCCGTCTTTTTTTTCTGCTGTAATCTCCACTCTCCCGGGATCGCTTACATAATGCCAGGCATTGCTGAGATAGTTCTGGATCACGCTCTCCATCATAAACGGATCAGCCTTCACCGGCAGTTCTTCCGGCAGGTCTGTCTTCAGTTCCACCTTCTTTTCCCCGGCCAGCATTCTGGTGGATTCTGCCACCTCCTGCACGAGTTCTGACAGGTCAAACAACTCCGGTTCCATTCTCAGCTGTCCGGATTCAATCTCCGTCAGATTCAGGAGCCTCTTGACAATCAGGTTCATTTTCCGGGCTT
>CACZQT010000235.1 GCA_902783295.1 uncultured Lachnospiraceae bacterium | reverse complement strand
TTCCGACGGGGAAAGCCGTAGCGAACTGATACCAGACAGTCCCCATGTCCGCAGGCGCTTCTTTTGCAAAAAAGCCGCCTTCCATATTGGTCAGAGGTCCCTCATCCACGACAGATCCTGATATCCTGTCTATGACATAACGCTTTTTCAGGCGCAGCCCGGCAGGGCCGTCTGCCAGAACTACAGGAACGATTCCGTATTCTTCCCAGAGGGAACGGGTGGTTTCTGCCGCTGAGCCCGGCACCTGAATGCCCGAATCACCAATCACACCGTTGTGCAGGCTGTATTCCCCAAAAAGCAGCGGAATCAGATCCTCTGCCGGAATCCTTGATGCCAGCCTCCTGGCTTCCCGGGAAATCTCATCTCCGAAAGGAATCGGATGCTCCTCCGGCTTCGGAGCGAAAATCACTTCCGGCACACCGGCTGATTTCAGTTCCTGTTCCCGCTCCCGGAGCAGTTCCCTGGCCTGCTCCGGACGTACAATTTCCAGCAGCCAGTCCTGCTGCGGGCAGATTGGTACGTCTTCTTCCAGAACGATCTCCCTTTCCACGATGGCAGTTCCGCAGGGTCTGGTCTGACGGGAGGAATTCCCGATCCAGAGCCCGTATCTGCCCTTTTCCAGAACCCAGGAAGAACGCGCCTCATCATACGAAGCCAGGTTCTTGGACGGTACCTCCAGAGTACCCTCCCAGCTTTCCCCGGAAGCCAGAAGCGGCGTCTTTACAAACGCTGCCAGCCGCTGCGCTTCTTTGGGCAGTTCCTCCTGCGGGCAGGCGGCATAGAGCTGCACCACCTCTCTGCCCGGCACATCCCCTGTATTGATGACACGGAAAGACACCGTCAGCCCGCCTGCATGCGGCAGAACACCGCGCGCCGTAATCAGAAAGCGGGTATAGGACAGGCCGAACCCGAAGGGATACAGGGGCTTCTTTCCGAAGCTGTCAAAATACCGGTACCCCACATAGATTCCTTCCCGGTAGTATTCTTTTTCCACATCCCCACTTAAGGAACTGAAGGTTTCGGCATTCGGGTAATCTTCAAAGCAGGCCGCCCAGGTATCCGTCAGCTTTCCGGAAGGAGAAACTTTTCCGAGCAGGATATCCGCCGCGGCACGGCCCCCTTCCTGCCCAGGCTGGGATATCAGCAGAATCGCACGCACCCATTCCAGTGCCAGGACTTCCTGCAGATCCACGGGGGCGCCTGTATTCAGCAGAACGACAGTCGGCACCGCCTGGCTGTCCAGCCACTTCAGATCCTCAGTTTCTCTTTCAGAAAGATAGTAATCCCCCCGCTCCGGCTGGCGGTCCGCCCCTTCTCCGGCCACGCGGCTGATCACATATACCGCTGCTGCCGCTCCTTTTACATCGCCGAAGGCCAGCGGACGCCCTGCAGGCATATGGAACGGATGTGATGCATAGTGATAGAATACCGAACCGTGATCGGAACCGGCGCTTAAAATCTCCTGCTTCCACGCCAGCCGGGCTTCCTCGTATCTTTTGTCGAAGTCCCGCAGCCAGCTCTCGCTGGTCAGAACCACGCCGGCTTCTTTCAGACCGGTCTCCACGGAAACTGTCTCCCGTTCATTCACATCCCCGGAGCCGGTCCCGCCTTTGATGGTGTGCCCCGCGCCTCCGCCAAGGAGTGCGATGGCTTCCCCGCTTCGAAACGGCAAAAGATTCTCATTCTTCAGAAGAACCATTCCTTCTGCAGCCGCCCGCCTAGCCACTTCCCGGTGGCGGATCTCCCAGGAAGCCACGGACGGATCCTGCGTCCCACTGTGTATTGTCTGTTTCATATTCACATACCGGCCAGAACAGAGCGAAGCTGTTCCAGGTCTTCTTCGGTGGTAGACCAGCTGGTGGCAAAGCGCACAACCGTATGATCCTGATCCGGTTTTTCCCAGTAACTCGTCCGGACTTTGCAGTCCAGTTTTTCTTTAAAGGAGTTCTCCAGCACAACAAACTGCTGGTTGGTTGGGGATTCGAGGAAGAAAGGAATTCCCGCCTCTTTCAGTATTTCCACCATCTTCTCTGCCATCCGGATGGCATGGCGGGAAATGGTAAAATAAAGATCATCCGTAAACAGAGTGTCAAACTGGATTCCCAGCAGTCGGCCTTTGGCCAGAAGAGCCCCTCTGCGCTTGATAAAGTTCACAAAATGCAGCGGGCGGTTCCCATGGGTAAAAACTACAGCTTCCCCGCAGAGAGCTCCCACTTTGGTTCCGCCGATGCTGAAAACATCGCAGAGCCTGGTAATATCCTGCAGTGTTATGTCCGTATGAGAACTCATCAGGCCATAGCCCAGCCTGGCGCCGTCCATGTACAGCGGAATGGAATACCGGCGGCAGACAGCGGAAAGAGCTTCCAACTCCGCTTTACTGTAAAGCGTCCCGTATTCCGTCGGATGAGAAATATAAACCATGCCGGCATAAACCATATGCTCTGCATTCTCATCTCCCTGCAGTTCGTGCAGATAAGCCTCCAGTACGGAAGCCGACATCTTGCCCTGTTCCTGAGGCAATTCCAGAACCTTATGTCCGGTATATTCAATGGCACCGGCTTCATGAACGCTTACATGACCTGTAGTGGCTGCCACCACGCCTTCATAATCATGCAGCATGGACGCAATCACCATCGCATTGGTCTGGGTGCCGCCGGTCAGGAATTCCACCTGGACATCCGGGCAGCCGCAGGCTTTGCGGATCTTTTCTCTGGCGCCGGCGCACCAGGGATCCTCGCCGTAGCCGGGGGCCGGCTCCATGTTCAGTTCTCCGAATCTCTTCAGAATCTCCGGATGAGCCCCGGTTGAATAATCGCATTCAAAGGAAAGCATAAGCAGCTCCTTTCATACATACTGATTCCAATGCCATCTCCTGTACAGACAGCTGCAAAAAGCCGGCGCATGGTCCTGCACTTTCAGGGTTCTGATTTACCAGGCAGAAGTCGTGGTTCCTTTACGGTCGACCAGTTTCGGATTAAACCCGTTGTCCTGCAGCATCTGAAGGATC
>CACZQT010000234.1 GCA_902783295.1 uncultured Lachnospiraceae bacterium | reverse complement strand
TCTTCTGCCAGTGCACGGCAGGACGGCGATCCGCAGGATCCGCAGTTCAGTCCGGGGAATTTGGCTGTCAGCCGTTCGATTTCCTCCATCATGGCAAAAGCTTTTTCCATATCCGGATCCAGTTCCATCACCGGGAGATATTCCATTTCGGAACTCCACTTATAATCATCAGGAACCACTTTTTCGGGAATAATGTTTTTATATGGCGGAAGATACTTTCTCAGAGACATCAGCTTGACTTTTGCGATAAACGGATTTTCCACCGTGAGAACACCGCCGACGCATCCGCCGGGACAGGCATTCAATTCCACAAACCGGATGTTCTTGAGTTTCTCGTCCTCCATTTCGTTCAGGACTTTTATGCAGTTTTCGATTCCGTCTGCCGCAAGATAATCGTCATACAGCAGAGCAGCCGCTTCCCCGCCGGAGGATCCCCAGCTTACTCCCACACGTCCGCTGTCCGACACGTCGCACGTCTCTTCTGCCCGCTGCAGGAGTCCTACAAGTTTTGTATAAACTTCCTTGATAGGAATGACGGCATCAATGTAGCTTTTCTCAAGACCGATGGGAGAGTATATGCTGGAAGCCTTTGCCGTGCAGGGAGAGATAAATACAATTCCTATTTTCTCTGCCGGAAGGCCTGTTTCCTTCATGGCACGCTCTCTGGCGAGTTTTCCTGCAAGTTCTGCAGGCGTAAGAAGAGGAAGCAGTTTATCAATAAGATCCGGAAAACGTATGCGGATCAGTCTGGATATTGTCGGGCAGGCTGAACTGATCAGCGGAGTTTCGTGACCGGAAGCCTTAATATATTTTCTTGTGGCATCTGAAACAAGCTCCGCAGCCTGGGCTACTTCAAACACATCGTTGAAGCCCAGCAGGCGAAGCCCTTCCACGACTGTCCCGGGGCCGTCCAGATTGTTGAACTGAGCATACAGCGACGGAGCCGGAAGTGCGACAGTATATTCATACTGATCCAGAACATCCAGTCCCTGACACACGGCAGATTTCGCATGATGAGGGCAAACCCGGATACACTCACCACAGTCGATACAGCGTTCAGAAAGAATCTTGGCCTTCCCCTGCTGAACCCTGATGGCGCTGGTAGGGCACCGCTTAATGCAGTTTGTGCAGCCAAGACATTTATCCTTGTCAAGTGTAACACTGTGTACAAATTCAGACACATCTACACCCCATTTCACTTGTTTAATATCTTCATTCTTACGGTGGTTCCGACACCCAGTTCCGTTTCAATACTGATTTCATCCGAATTCCGCTTCATATTCGGAAGTCCCATGCCCGCACCGAATCCAAGATTTCTTACCTGATCGGAAGCAGTGGAGAAACCGTCCTGCATGGCTTTTTCAATATCGGGAATACCGGGGCCGGTATCGGCGAGAGTAAGATCAATTTCCTTTGAGCTCACCTCTGCAGTGATATGCCCGCCGTTTGCATGGATTACCATGTTGATTTCCCCTTCATAAAGAGCGATGGAGACTCTCCGGATGACATCCGAGGGAAAACCGAGCTTTTTCATTTTTTTCTTAAGATCTCCGGAGGCCTCACCTGCGCGTGTGAAATCGTCTCCCGGAACGTCATACTGAAACGTCATTTGCTTTTTCCTCCACGAATTCCGTTCTCGTACAGGAGACCGCAGGCACTGAACATGGTAAGCGGTGTCTTCAGAACACAGATATCCCTGTCTTTTGCCAGGTCAATCACACTTTCCAGAGGATCCTTGCCTCTTACCAGGATAACGCATTTCATGTCCATCATTTCAGCTGTCCGGATAGCCTGGGTGTTGATCAGGCCGGTAAGCAGAACAGCCTGATCCTTCACAAATGCCAGCACATCGCTCATCATGTCGCTTCCGCACGCATGGGCAACCTCCTGATCCAGCAGTTCGTCATTGCCGTACAGAAGCTCCGCATCCAGAATTTTGATAATATCCCTTACAGTCATAATATTTGGCCGTATTGCACCTTTACCGGCCTGCCTCCTTTATGCTTTTCATGCTTCAGCTGTTAACTTCTCCTGAAGGAGAAGGACGCCTTCTCCGTTCAATATAAAATATAGCAAAAGAAGGACGGAAAAGCAACGGAAAAGCGAAAGAATATGCAACAAATAAAGCTTTCAGACAAAAATAACAGGCATTATCTTCTAATATTTATAATACAAAGAGAGAATAAGAAAATAACGTAAAAAAGTAATTGAACCAAAAGAACTTGTCTGCTATAGTATATAGGATTGCGGGTTATTTTTTTAACGAATCCATTTTGTCAACTGCAAATCAATCCATAAAGGAAGAGAGGAACCCATTATGGCAAACTCGATCACCAAAGTACCGTTTCACGGCACTCCGGAGCAGGAAAAAGCTCTTCTTGAAGTCATAGAACGTCTGAAGGCAGAAAGAGGATGTCTTATGCCTATACTTCAGGAAGCACAGGAGATCTACGGATACCTGCCCGAGGAAGTGCAGAGAATTATCGCAAAAGGTCTGAATATTCCTTTTGAAGAAGTGTACGGAGTAGCCACCTTCTATTCGCAGTTTACCCTGAATCCCAAGGGAAAGCACAGAATCTCCGTATGTCTCGGAACCGCCTGCTATGTAAAAGGTTCCGGCCTGGTTTACGAAAGAATTCAGAAAGAACTCGGTATCAAGGGTGGAGAATGCACTCCTGATATGCAGTTCTCCCTGGATGCCTGCCGCTGTGTAGGTGCCTGTGGTCTGGCGCCGGTTATCATGATCGACGAAGAAGTTTACGGACGTATGACGCCGGATCAGGTTCCGGGAATCCTTGCAAAATACAAGGAAGATTAAAATGCAGGAGCTTTCCATGAATGTGCTTGACGTGGCTGAGAATTCCATGAGAGCACAGGCAGAAAATGTTACCATAAGAATTGTCGAAGATTCAGCTGCGGATATTCTTTCCATCCTTATTGAAGATGACGGCTGCGGAATGAGTGAAGAACAGGTGGCGCAGGTGACGGATCCTTTCTTCACAACACGTACCACCCGAAAGGTGGGTCTGGGGGTGCCGCTTTTTAAAATGGCGGCAGAGATGTCCGGTGGAACGTTCTCCATTTCATCGAAACCGGGTATCGGGACAAAAACCTGTGCAACCTTCGGACTTACAAATATAGACCGCATGCCCCTCGGGGATATCGCATCTACTATTCAGCTGCTGATCTGCAGCCATGAAGATGTAAATGTAATGTACACTCATATCGTGGACGGAAGAGAATTTTCCGTCTCGACAGAACAGCTGAAGGAAGTTCTGGAAGGAGTGTCTCTGGAAACCCCTGAAATAAGGATTTTCGTTGGAGAATATCTGAAAGAGAATATTGAAGCATTGTACACTGATGAGGAGGAATAGATCATGAAAAGCTTAGCAGAGCTTAAGGCATTAAGGGATAAGGCCCGCGGCGATATGGGAATGAGAGAAGATGCTCCCGATAATACCCGTATCGTGGTTGGAATGGCTACCTGTGGTATTGCTGCCGGTGCACGTCCGGTTCTGAACGCGTTTGTAAATGAAGTTGCGAAGCGCGGGCTGAAGAATGTAACGGTATCGCAGACCGGATGCATCGGTATCTGCCAGTTCGAACCTGTGGCGGAAGTTTTTGAACCTGGTAAGGAAAAGGTCACCTATGTCAAATTAGACGCGGATAAAGCCCAGAAGATTGTGGTGGATCACATCGTTAACGGAAATGTTGTTACCGAATACACCATCGGTGCCGCAAACGCCGCGAAATAAGGAGGAAATGGTATGTATCGTGCACATGTACTTATCTGCGGCGGAACCGGATGTACTTCTTCGGGCAGCCAGAAAATCCAGGATACTCTTGCGGCAGAGCTGAAGGCAAACGGACTGGAAGAGGAAGTAGCCATTGTCCGTACCGGCTGTTTCGGTCTTTGCGAAAACGGTCCTGTTATGATCGTCTATCCCGAGGGCTCTTTCTATTCACGTGTGACGCCCGAGGATGTTAAGGAAATCGTATCCGAGCATCTGCTGAAAGGCCGTATTGTTCAGCGCCTTCTGTATAAGGATTCTGTAGATGCCGAAAGCAACACTATCAAATCCCTGGACAACACTCCTTTCTACAAGAAGCAGAAGAGAGTTGCACTCCGGAACTGCGGTATCATTAACCCTGAAATTATTGATGAATATATCGCATATGACGGATATCAGGCTCTTGGTAAAGTTCTTACCGAGATGACTCCGGACGACGTCATCAATACCCTGAAAGCCTCCGGCCTTCGCGGCCGCGGCGGCGCAGGTTTCCCTACCGGCGTAAAGTGGTCGTTTGCTGCGGTTCAGCCCGGCCCTGAAAAATATGTCTGCTGCAACGCGGATGAAGGCGATCCCGGTGCATTCATGGACCGTTCCGTTCTGGAAGGCGATCCCCACGTTGTCATCGAAGCCATGATCATTGCCGGTTATGCGATCGGCGCTCATCAGGGCTACATCTATGTTCGTGCCGAGTATCCTATCGCTGTAAAGCGTCTGAAGATCGCCATCGGCCAGGCCAAGGAATATGGTCTGCTTGGCAAGGACATCCTTGGTTCCGGCTTTGATTTCGATCTGGATATCCGTCTTGGCGCCGGCGCATTCGTGTGCGGCGAGGAAACTGCCCTGATGACTTCCATCGAAGGCAAGCGCGGCGAGCCCAGACCCAGACCTCCGTTCCCTGCTATCAAGGGCCTGTTCGGAAAACCCACCATTCTGAACAATGTTGAAACATATGCCAATATTCCTCAGATCATCCTGAAGGGGCCGGAATGGTTCGCTTCCATGGGTACTGAAAAGTCCAAGGGAACCAAGGTATTCGCTCTTGGCGGCAAGGTGAAAAACACCGGTCTGGTGGAAATTCCCATGGGAACCACCCTGCGTGAAATCGTAGAAGAGATCGGCGGCGGCATCCCGAACGGCAAGAAGTTTAAGGCAGCTCAGACCGGCGGTCCTTCCGGCGGATGCATTCCTGCAGAGCACTTTGACATCCCGATCGATTATGACAACCTGATTTCCATCGGTTCCATGATGGGATCCGGCGGCCTGATCGTTATGGATGAAGACAACTGCATGGTTGACATTGCGAAATTCTTCCTGGAGTTCACCGTAGACGAATCCTGCGGAAAATGTACGCCCTGCCGTATCGGTACCAAACGTATGTATGAGATCCTGGACAAGATCACTAAAGGCCAGGGAACTCTGGAAGATCTTGACAAGCTGGAAGAACTTGCGAAGTACATCAAAGCCAATTCGCTCTGCGGTCTCGGTCAGACAGCTCCGAACCCCGTGCTGTCCACTCTGAGATATTTCAGGGATGAATATATCGCGCACGTAGTGGATAAGAGATGTCCTGCAGGTGTCTGCAAGAACCTTCTTTCCTTCACGATCGATCCAGACAAGTGCAAGGGCTGCACCGCCTGCGCGAGAAAGTGCCCTGTAAGCGCCATCTCCGGTACTGTAAAACAGCCTCATGTCATAGACCAGAGCAAGTGCATCAAGTGCGGAACCTGCATTGATACATGTAAGTTCGGTGCTATCTCGAAGAAATAAGGGGTGTGAAGATTATGGAAATGATCAAAGTCAAAATTAACGGAATAGAAGTTGAAGTAGAAAAGAATACCACCATTCTTGATGCGGCAAAGAAAGCCGGCGTCCGCATTCCCACACTCTGCTATCTTCGTGAGATCAACGCGATCGGCGCATGTCGTATCTGCCTGGTGGAAGTAAAGGGTGCCAGAGGCCTTTGCGCAGCCTGCGTATATCCTCTGGACCGCGACGGCACAGAAGTATTTACCAACACTCCCGAAATCCAGAAGTACAGAAAGATGACTCTGGAACTGATTCTTTCCAACCATCGGATGGAGTGCCTTTCCTGCGTGCGTTCGGATGACTGCGAACTTCGTCAGCTGGCTGCGGAATACGGCGTAGACCAGAACAGGTTTGCTCCCGCCGAGCCCATCAAACCGGATATCGATGAAGCCGTTCATCTGGTAAGAGATAATTCCAAATGTATCCTTTGCCGCCGCTGCGTAGCCGTCTGCAAAGCAAACCAGTATACCGGAGTTATCGGCGCAAACAACCGCGGTTATATCACTCATATCGGAAGCCCGTTTGATGAGCCGCTGTCCAATACTTCCTGCGTCAACTGCGGTCAGTGTACGGCAGTCTGTCCGACCGGAGCCCTTACAGAAAAAGATGATACCGATAAGGTCTGGGCCGCCATCGCGGATCCGACCAAGCATGTCGTCGTTGCCCCTGCTCCTTCTGTACGTGTACAGCTGGGTGAATATTTCGATATGCCGATCGGCACCAATGTGGAAGGCAAGATGATCGCTGCCATCCGCAGACTGGGCGTGGATAAGGTCTTTGACGTAGATACTGCTGCGGACTTCACCATTATGGAAGAAGGCACAGAGCTTCTTGAAAGGCTGAAAAACGGCGGTACTCTTCCGATGATCACCTCCTGTTCTCCCGGCTGGATCAAGTTCTGCGAACATTATTACCCTGAATTCATTCCGAACCTGTCCACCTGCAAGTCTCCTCAGCAGATGTACGGCGCTCTTGTGAAGACCTATTATGCTGAAAAGGCCGGAATCGATCCGAAGGATATCTATGTAGTATCCGTTATGCCCTGCACGGCCAAGAAGTTTGAAATCGGAAGAGAAGATCAGGCCGGTTCCGGATATCCGGATCTGGACTGCTCCATTACCACCCGCGAACTTGCCAGAATGATCAAGCGCGCAGGCATCGTATTTGCAGATCTTCCGGATGAAGAATGCGACCCTGCTCTTGGCATCGCTTCCGGCGCAGGCCACATTTTCGGTGCTACCGGCGGTGTTATGGAAGCAGCTCTTCGTACCGTGGCCGAGATCGTTACAGGCCAGCCTCTTGAAACGCCTGAATTCCACGAAGTTCGTGGCGTAGAAGGCATCAAGGAAGCTGAGTATGATCTGGCCGGAACCAAGATTAAGGTAGCTGTTACAAGTGGTCTCCGCAATGCATCCGAACTCCTTGAAAGAGTAAAGAGAGGCGAAGCTGATTACCAGTTCATCGAAGTGATGGCATGCCCCGGCGGCTGCGTAAACGGCGGCGGCCAGCCTCATCAGCCTGCTTCCGTCAGGAACTTCGTGGACGTCAGGGCTGTCCGTGCCGGCGGCCTGTATTCCGAAGATGAAGGCATGACCCTTAGAAAGAGCCATGAGAACCCGGTTGTCAAGCAGGTTTACGAAGAGTTCCTGAAGCAGCCCGGAAGCCATAAGTCCCACGAACTGCTGCACACCAGCTATGTGGCAAGAGGCCTGTAATTTCAGGATATAAGGAAATTTTCAGTCATTGTAAAAAGCCAAAAAGGTCATCCGGTATCAGCCGGATGACCTTTTTTCATCGCACAGGATAATCCTCGTAGTTACGCCCGCACGAAAAATGCACGAGCGTATTTCTTTTATCCCTTTACACCACCGGAGGTAAGTCCGGAAGTCAGGTGCTTTTCTATCATCATAAACAGAATAACCACGGGGATCGTAGCAAGCAGCGAAGCTGCGAAAAGATACTGCCATTCAATCATATTGAAAGACGAGAACTGTGTGATTCCTACGGTGATCGGTCTGTTCTGGGCCGTGGAAATAAGCACCGTAGAAATCGTATATTCATTCCAGGCATTGATGAAAACGAAAATCAGCGTCGTTACAATGCCGGGGGCGGCCATCGGAAGCAGGATCCTGATCAGGGACTGCATGGTACTGCAGCCGTCAATCTTGGCTGCCTGTTCCATTTCCGGCGAAATGGCCACGAAGGTTCCCCGAAGCAGCCATACCGCGAAAGCCTGGTTAAACGCTGCATTAATAAATACCAGTCCCCAAAGCGTATCATTGAGGTGAAGGGTATTCATCAGCTGCGCAATACCGATCAGCAGGACAACCGGGGAAAACATCTGACTGACAATGACAAAGCCCAGGAAAAACTTCTTTCCTCTGAAATTCATACGCGCCATAGCGAAGGCTGCCGGAATTCCGCAGAGCATGGCAAGCAATGTCGCCCCGCCTGCGATCAGGAAGGAGTTCATGAGATACCGCGGAACACCGCGGCTTACAATATCCTTCAGATTGCTCCAGAGCCATCTGGTAGGCAGCAGATGAAGGAAATACATGTCCAGTGTTTCAGCGTTGGAACGGAATGCGGTAACAAGCATTACATAATACGGATACAGGGTGATTACACAGACTACCGCTATAAAAGCATAGAGCAATCCGCGAAGCAGCGTATTCTTTACCGTTCCGAACCGGAGCTGGACGGCTCCCAGCATAGCCAGAAAGAAACAAAGTGCAAGAACCCATAAAAGCGCTGAATGATGCGCTGACAGGCTTTTCAGCGCCGACTCAATCTGGCTGCCCATTTTCCCGTCAAAGAGAAAATCATCCAGGGCTGCAAAAAAAGCTTCCCGTCCATTTTCCAGCTGCCCGTCCTGGAACAGACGGAGTCTTCTCCAGAATATGACATTATTGCAAAGAATGAAAACCGGAACGAGAATCAGATCCGCCAGCAGGAACAGCGCAGACAAGGAACGAAGCGTCTTTTTTCCTGCAGACAGTTTTCTGAGAGGGATCTGTAAAGAACCGGCACACCCGGCAGCCAGACAGAGCACTGACAGAAGCATGCAGGCTGCCATGATCTTTGCAATCAAGGAAGAAGCCAGCTTAGATGTCAGAAACGACCAGACATTTTTCTCATATTCCTGGTTAATGGTGAAAGTAATCAGGGATGTGGTTTCTCCTTTGGAATTGACACGTTCTGTCACGGTTTCCTGTATCTTCACGTCCATTCCCTGATCCCGGAAGCGCTGCGCTTCTTCCTCTACCTCCGCCAGAACTTCAACATACTTTTCATCCCCTACAAATGTATTCGAAGACTTCTTAGTATATACGGCAGCCTGGAACCGATAGAGCGGAAGGCTCATAAGGATGCAGGAAATAAGAAGACCGGTGAAAAAAAGGAGAAGAGGAATTCTGATTTCAGGAAGTTTTTCCGACTGCGCAGCAGCAGGAACAGATGATATCTTCCTCATAACGCTTCCTCCTTCCTCATGACAGAAATCATATAAATGCCGGCACATAAGCAGAGGATCAGGAAGCCGATGACGGAAAGCGCGTTGGCAGGTCCCTTCTTCCTGTCGTAGAAGCTCAGCATGTACAGATAGGTGATCATGGTGTCGGTTTTGTTCGCCGGTGCCCCCTTTGTCATGGTATAGACAATGGGGAAAGAGTTAAATACATAAATAATGTTCAATACAGTACTTACGGAAAGCGCAGGGCGAACGAGCGGCACTGTAATATTGAACAGCTTATCCCAGAATCCGGCTCCGTCTACTGTAGCGGATTCATACAGGGATTCGTCGATGGACTGCAGTCCGGAGAGTACGCAGAAGGCTACGAAAGGGATGGTTACGAAGATACCTACTGCACATTCCCAGACAAATTCTATCTGATAGGAAGAACGCCAGTTGATGGCTTCTTTGATGATTCCAAGGTTCAGAAGCACGCTGTTCAGATTGCCGTACTCATATTTGATGATGTAATTCCAGACGGAAGCCTGAATAACCAGAGAAGTCGCCCAGGGAAAAATCAGAATAGACCTTGCAATTTTTCTGCCGCGGAATTTCTGGTTCAGGACAAGAGCGATAATAAAACCCAGCAGAGTGGAGAGACCGACGACCGACAGTACCCACCAGAACGTGTTCATCATTACTGTGGGAAAAGCCGGCAGATTTACGGCATCTATATAATTCTGAAACCCGATGAACCCCCCTACCACACCAGCCTTGGATATTTCGCTGAAAGACAGGCGGAATACGATCAGGATCGGGAAGATCACGAAAACCGATATCAGCAGGATGCTTGGCAGCAGCCAGAGATACGGTCTCCAGTTTGGTTTGCGTTTCGGTAAAGGGTTCATGCCGGTTTCCTCCAACATTGTTCCGGCCGGACACAGGGGGACAGCCTCCATGTACCGGCCTGTTTGTCCCAGGCAGAAAGCTGATAAAAGGAAACGGGCCTGGCGCAGCCGCCAGACCCGTGTAAGATCCGGTTTATCTTAACCCGGTTTTATGGATGTTTCAAAAGAACAGTAAACTCATCATTTCGTGATTTCTGCCTGCAGGGCATCCAGTTCAGCCTGGATATCGCCGCCGGCCAGAGCACTCTGTTCTGCTTTGATAACGCCCTGTTTTACCTGATCCCATTCCGCCTTGGCGGTAGGATAGAACTGGCAGCCGCCCAGAACATCCAGCCATGCTTCAAAGGAAGGATCTGCTTCTACAAGAGCTTCTACTGCGGAGTTAACCGCCGGCAGGAAGCCTTCCATGCTTACCCAGCCTACATAATTCTCGGGATTATAGAAGAAGGTAAGGAACTTGCCGATGGCTTCGTTTCTGGCAGCCTGATCGGGAGCTTCGTCATCACGGAACGCCATGACACGGTCCATAACGCCGACGGAAGAGGAAGCCTTGCCTTCATTGGCGGGAATATTGGCGGTAGCCATGTTGATTTCGCCGCCCTTGTCCGCTACATAGGTGGGCAGCTGGTTCGGCGCAATGACCATAGCCAGCTTGCCGGCTGCGAACATATCCTGCAGATCATAACGGGTCTGAGTTGCAGGGTTGGGGTTCGTATATCCGTCGGCGACCAGATCCAGAGCGAACTGTATGGCTTCCGCGTTTTCAGGGGAGTTGACAGCCCATTCGCCGTTCTCATCTACGAAACCGCCGCCGTTGCCCCAGGTATAATAAGCGAAAGCAGCCTGACCTTCGTCAGTGGTCATATCGATGCCCCAGGGATAAACTTCCCCTTCATAGTAATCGACGATCGCCTGGGAAACGTCCCTCAGTTCCGCCCAGGTGGTGGGAACTTCGACGCCGACTTCTTCGAAGATATCTACATTATAGAACAGAGCGCGGGCAGAAGCCAGATCCGGCACCGCCCAGACGGTATCATCGATGACGGACTGATCAATGAAGGAAGGGAAGTAATCCGCAAACAGCTCTTCCGGGCAATAGTCGGAAACCGGAAGAAGCAGTCCTTCATTTGCATAGTTGGCGAAAACATCGATGTTCAGAATATCCGGCGCATTATGATTTGCGATACGGGTATCTACTTCTGTGTAAACGTCATTCCAGGAAACCACGTCCAGATTCAGCTTGATGCCGGGGTTTTCGGCTTCGAACTTATCCACAAAGTTCGTACCGTTCATTCCGGTACCCAGGAACCAGTCGTTTGTGTTCGGTCCATACTGGCAGATGATGACATCCAGAGTGATATCACCGGCTTCCGCTGCGGGTGCAGGCGCGGCAGCCAGCCCGAGGGCCAGCGACAGAGACAGTACAAATGCTGCGATCTTTTTCATAAGTTTTTCTCTCCTTTCCGAGAAAGCATTTGTGACAACCAACGTAATAATATTACAATACCGATTGTAAAAAGTCAATCTGTTTTGGGAAAAGGAGATTTCTTTTTTGCTGCAGATTCACCGCCTTAGAGTTCTGCGTTCAGGTTCATGGCTGCCCAGTTCCGTTCCATCTCCTGAACAAGACGGATCTGTGTTCTGGTACGGTTCAGGTTCTGTTCTTCATAGGAGATCTGATAATACCTGTCGCCGTTGAGGTAATCCGTCAGAAAACGTGCTGCCTGTTCTGTCGTGATAACTTTCGCTCCCAGGGGCAAAAGTTCTCTTTCAAGCGGAGTCAGACCGGGACAGGCTTCCTGAAAGCCTTTCCGGAAAATCCGGTAACGGTGCAGATTGAGGGTTACTTTCTCCAGATCTTTTTCATCTTCGGAGGCAGTGGAAGCCCCAAACCGGATGGCATCCCCGAAATCATACAGACTGAGTCCGGGCATGACCGTGTCCAGATCGATCACACACAATGGTTTCCCTGTTTTCCGGTCGAAAAGGATATTGTTGAGTTTCGTATCGTTGTGCGTTACTCGCACCGGGAGCTCACCGGACTCCCTCATCCGCTGCAGCATGCCGGCTTCTTCTTCATGGGCCAGCAGAAACTCGATCTCACGTGACACACCCTCTTTACGTCCGGCTGCGTTTTTATTCAGTGCCTCATGAAACTGCCGGAACCGGAAAGGCGTATTGTGAAAATCCGGAAGAGATTCAAACAGAAGGGAAGGATCAAAGTCCGAGAGCTGTTCCTCAAACTTCCCGAACGCAGATGCTGCCAGATAAAATTCCTCCTCTGTACCAATTCCTTCAGGGCAAAAGGAATCCTCCACATACCGGTACATTCTCCAGCTTCCGGAAGGCAGGGACAGCAAAGAAAGGCTGGTCCGGGTAAATACCGGGGTCAGTACCTTTCTTGGATCCTGTTCTTTGGAGCGGAGATGATTCGTAACATAGACGATATTATCCATCAGTTTATCCGGATAATCCGTCAGTGTTTTACTGATCATCTGAAGGATAAAGCGGCGGCCGTCCCGGCAGGTAATCCGGAAAGTACGGTTAATATGCCCGCTGCCAAAAGGTTCCAGATATACTGCTTCGCTGCCGGTATCAAAGGCAGACGCTATTTCATAAAGAGTTTCTTTATCCGCTGTGGTTTTCATGAATATTCCTTCCATGGCTTTTCAGGAACGCATCCGGCGTTCTTGCTGCGTAGTGAACGAGGGTGATACATCTTCCTCTGTATTATACCAGAATACTTATGAAATCGTACCGCATCCGGTGTTCTTTGCCAACTGATTTTTACAGGTTTTATGGGCAGACGCAAGTCTGTCATAATTCTTGTGTTTTTCGATGAATGTTAAAGTTGTACTGTTGGATATTTCGTGATATAAATTTATTATATTATCTCATGATAATAATTTTTGATTTTAGCTGTCGCAGAAAGGGAGTAAGTATGTTTATTGAATCCTTTTTTAACCGTTTTGTCCTGCCGGATGATCTGCATGATGCCGTAGCTGAATGTCAGTGGCGTTGCTATCCGGAAACCAAAGACCAGCTTCTGGAGCTTTGCTACGGGCCGACCCATAGTTCCCGTTATGATGTCAACTATAACATCCCGGGCAAGGGTGTTTTCAAAGAAGCGGAAGTTGTCCGCTGCAAAAACGGCCCTGTTGTGAACTTTATGGAAGACTATATGCGCCGCCGCGATCCTGACTGTATGCGCATCGGTGATGATCTGCCTACAGACAAGCCTCGTTTTAAGGATGTCTACGGGTATGAATTCTCCAAGCTGCGTGCGGAGACTATGGACTGGCTGAAGACTCAGGGACTGATCCTGCTGCCGTTCCATGCCGGCGGTAAATATTTCGGATATGACGCTCTGATGGTCTGCCCTGCCAATGCAGCCTTTTTCGCTCTGGCACTTGCGAATATGCAGGGCTTTGTCAGCATTCATGACATCAAGGAAGGCTTTACGCCTCGCGCCATTATCTATGTAGCGCCTCCTTTCAGGATGACACATTTTAACGGCAAACAGGTTGTAGTACATCAGCGCAGCGAAAACCTGCATGAAGTCTTTGCTTACAACCTCTATCCGGGTCCTTCCGCAAAGAAAGGTGTTTTTGCGATTCTGATTGATATCGGAGAACGTGAAGGCTGGATTACAAACCACGCTTCCGCTACCATTATGGAAACACCTTATGAAAATGAAGTCGTCTTTATGCATGAAGGCGCTTCCGGCGGCGGAAAGAGCGAGATGCTGGAAGAGATTCACAAAGAAGAAGACGGAAAGATGCTGCTGGCTACTCATACGGTCAGCGGTGAAAAATATTACCTGACACTGAACGAAACCTGTTCGATTCATCCGATCGCGGACGATATGGTCATTGCACATAAGGATATGCAGAATGACTCCGGTTATCTGGTGATCGCCGATGGTGAAGACGGCTGGTTCCTGCGCATGGACGGTGATCAGTACTATGGAAACTCC
This sequence comes from uncultured Lachnospiraceae bacterium, assembly GCA_902783295.1. GTDB lineage: Bacteria > Bacillota > Clostridia > Lachnospirales > Lachnospiraceae > UBA3305. The sequence goes on along the minus strand of CACZQT010000234.1, from coordinate 18,071 downwards.
CCCATGTACGAAAGAGTCAGCATTCACCCCACAGAGCCCCTGGAATTCTTCAACATGGACGGTGTTCCCGGCGCTACCTGCCTGATCTGGGAACATACCATTGAATCGACCGGAAAGCCCTGCTCGAATCCCCGTGTGATCATTCCCCGTGAAATGGTGGAAAACATTGTGCCGGGTTCCGAACCGCAGGAAGTACATATTCGTTCCTTCGGCGTCCGTATGCCTCCGTCCACGGTTATGTCTCCGAACTACGGAGTCATGGGCATGATGCAGATTGTCCCTGCATCCATCGCCTGGCTGTGGCGTCTGGTCTGCCCGAGAGGCTTTAAGAATCCTTCCATTGCAGATGCCAACGCCGGTTCCGGGCTGAAAGCGGAAGGTGTAGGTTCTTACTGGCCTTTTGCTACAGGTTTGAAGGTAACGCAGGCAAACCTGCTGCTGCATCAGCTGCTGGACACAACAAGAACTCTGAATGTTCTGATTCCCAACCAGTATATCGGTGCCTATCATGTAGGTTTTTCCGGTGAATGGCTGACCCGTGAATATCTGGCCCGCCGTGTCGGAAACGTACGCATGAAGCATCTGGTACCGGCCCGCTGCCCGATTTTCGGTTACTCCCTGGATGAAATGAAGATCGACGGACAGTATATCCGCCGCACCTTCCTCCGCCCGGAACTTCAGTCCAAGCTGGGCTTTGAAGGATACGATGCAGGCGCAAAGATCCTGACGGATTTCTTCAAAGAGCAGATCGTCCAGTTTGATACACCAGAACTGGATCCGATCGGGAAGCAGATCATCGATCTGTGTCTCAAAGATGCTCCTCTGGAGGAATACCTGAAAATCACTCCCATGCATCTGAGATAAGGTGCATTTCATCAGAATCATCATTAAGCGAAGAGGCAGCCGTACAGGCTGCCTCTTCTTAAAAGTTTTTTGTGAAATTGAACAAGAAAAACTGTCGTTTCCTTTCATACGGCTTATTTTCTCCTTCCATACAGCAGAGCTGCAATCAGGAACAGAACACCCAGCCCAAAACGCAGGACAATCACTCCGGTACTCTGTCCGGAAGAAATGGCGAGGATTCCCCGCAAGGAGCTCAGCAGAGCCAGAATCAGATAGATGATGACTAAGACTTTATTTCTTTTTTCCATCGTTTGATGTCACCGCTTTCCCTGTAATTTGTTTATACAGCTGTTTCAGTTCTGATACAGACAGCCACAGGCGGTGCTTTTTCGCAAGGGCTTCTGTATAGTCTGTAAGTTTATAAGAAGTAACCAGATGGTAACCACTTGTAATGTGGGTCACCAGTGGATCCAGTCCATAGGAGGAGATATGGGTTCCATTCCTGTCTTTTACGATGGTAACCCTGGCCATTCCTCCCAGCATCCTGGGGACTTTTCCCTGACCTGATATAAAATTTCCCAGAGAATAATAGCAAAGCATTTTGTGACCATCCCGGTTTTTCCGCATTGTAAAAGGCTGCAGAACATGCGGATGAGTTCCAATCACAAGATCGACTTTTTCCTCCAGGAACAGATCCGACCAGAACAGCTGTTCTTCATCCGGTTTGTAAACATATTCGGTTCCCCAATGTGGGAAGACAATCACAAAATCAGCCATTTTTTTCGCCCGGCGTATATCCCGGCGGATTTTTCCGCGGTCTGAATAATCCCGGAGATCCACCAGATATTCCTTCCCGGAAGGGAGGGTGCCTCCATTCAGCCAGAATGTATAATTCAGCAGAGCGATCCGGATTCCGTTGCAATCGATCACTGAAATCGTATCCGCCTCTTTCTGGTTCCTGTGAATCCCCAGAAGAGTAATTTCCGGGTGCTTCTTTCGCCAGTAGGAGATGGTTCCCAGAATGGCGGAAGATCCACGGTCATCCGAATGGTTTGTGGCCTGTGTAACAATATCAAAGCCTGCTTTTGCGATAGCGTCTGCAACAGCGTAGGGACTGCCAAAGCAGGGATAAGAAGAATAATCCTCTGCAACAAGAATGGTCTCCTGATTGATTACAGCCAGATCCGCTGCAGTGATGTATTTTTTGATGTGTTTGAACAGATGGTCGAAATTATACTTGCCTTTCTTTTTCGCATGGGTGTAAACTGGCTCATGCAGCAGATTGTCTCCTACGGCAACCAGGGTAACTATACAGGATTCGCAGTCCTCTTCAGAGAGATCCTGAACTTTCTTCTTGGCTGCCGCAGCAGGTTCCGGGAATGAGCTGAAGATCAGGCTGAAGAAAAGGAAAACGATAAGAAAATGTATAAAATGTTTTTTCATAGGTGACATGACTCCGAAACCATATTATCTGACAAATGTTCAGAGCCACAGCCCGCAGTGAGCAGGCTCACAGGGTCTGTTTTATCCAATTTCGCATGGCTCTGAACTTAAAAAATCATTGCAATATCTGTTCAGAGCTATAACCCGCAGACTTGTCATGCTTCGCATGGCTCTGAACAGTTAACATTGTACACGATTAGTGTGGTTTTGCAAGATGGATTCATCTTTGTAAGTACTTGAACAAAACGATATAGGAGATTCCCATGAAAGTAACTATCTTTGATAACATATCCGGGGCTGCCCGGGCGGAAGGGCTGACTGTAATCATTGATGTTTTCCGGGCTTTTTCCCTGGAACCCTATCTGATTTCCAGGGGAGCCGGGGAAATCCTGGCTGTCGGCGCAGAGGAAACTGCCAGGAGGCTGAAGGAGGAGAATCCCGATGTGGTTCTGATCGGGGAAAGAAAAGGAATCCGTCTCCCGGGTTTTGCCTACGGAAATTCACCGACTCAGACAGAGGGGGCTGAACTGTCCGGAAAAACCGTGGTGCACACGACCAGCGCCGGTACACAGGGGATTGCATCAGCCCGCCTGGCAGACCGCATCATCACGGGAAGTCTGGTAAATGCAGAAGCCGTCGCAGCATTTATCAGGAAACAGAATCCTGAGAAGGTTTCCCTGGTCGCTATGGGACTTTCCGGAAAGACTCCGACGCCTGAGGATACCCTCTGTGCAGAATACCTGGAAAGCCTGATTCTGCAGAAAGAATATGATATTGATAAGGAACTCGAAAACCTGCGGCTGACAGATTCGGCGGCGCGCTTCTTTGATCCGGAGAAGGCAGCTGTGTTCCCGGAAGGAGATTATCACAGGTGCACAAAGGTCAGTATTTTTGACTTCGTTCTGGAAGCCCACCCTATAGGGGAAGACATATTCCGCATGGTTCCGGTTTATGGAGAAATGCCGGCGGAAGAGAAAGTGGTACAGCTTATGAAAGAAAAAGGCTGGCATATCAGTTTCGCAGAATCCTGTACAGGCGGGAGGGCAGCTGCCAGACTGGTGGATGCTGCATCTGCCTCGTCCGTATTTAATGGCTCTTTTGTTACGTATGCTGATGAAGTGAAAGAAAATCTGCTCGGCGTAAATCCGGCGTTGATTAAAAAGTACGGGGTAGTCAGCGAACAGGTAGCCCGGGACATGGCAGAAGGCTGTGCAGAAAAAATGGGGGCAGAAATAGGCGTGGGTATTACCGGTATTGCAGGACCGACAGGGGGCAGCGAAAAAAAACCTGTAGGTACCGTATGTTTTGGATTCCGGTTCCCTGACGGAACAACAACGTTTAGAAAACAATTCGGCAATAATGGCCGCAGCAGTATTCGGGAAGCCAGCGTGAATTTCGTTTTTGAAACGCTGCTTTCTCTGCTAGAGCCATAAAATTCACATATATGTATAAAAATTCAAAGAATCTCTTTCTTCCCACATAAAACGATTTATGGTATGATTCAGACGATGAAATTTGACATATACAGACGCGTTGTCTGAAAAGGAGTAAATTATGAATATTGTCTGCCTGGATATGGAAGGTGTACTGGTCCCTGAGATCTGGATTGCTTTTTCGGAAGCTACCGGCATTCCCGAGCTGCGTCGTACTACCAGGGATGAACCGGATTACAATAAGCTGATGCGTTTTCGCCTGAGCATTCTCAAGGAGCATGGCCTCGGTCTGAAAGAAATCCAGCAGACGATTGCAACCATTGACCCGCTTCCCGGCGCAACAGAGTTTCTGGATGAGCTGCGTTCTCTGACCCAGGTCGTCGTCATCAGCGATACTTTCGAACAGTTCGCGAAGCCCCTCATGAAAAAGCTGCACTGGCCGACCCTGCTCTGCAATACGCTGGTGGTTTCTCCCACAGGTGAAATCACGGATTACAAAATGCGTGTTACCAATTCAAAGCTTTCTACCGTTAAAGCATTGCAGTCGATCGGGTTTGAAACGATTGCCGCGGGGGATTCCTTCAATGATCTTGGCATGATCCGTGCAAGCAAAACCGGTTTCCTGTTCCGAAGCACTCCGGCCATTATGGAAGCCAATCCCGACCTTCAGGCTTTTGAAGATTTCGGTCCTTTCCTGGATGCTATCAAAAAAGCGCTGGAAGATTAAAAGAGGATTTTTTATGAAGCTTTACCCGCATGCAATTTTCGATATGGATGGTACACTGGTGGATTCCATGCCATACTGGCAGAGCTGCCCCTCGGATTATCTGATTCTCAAAGGGATTCAGCCGAAGGAAGGACTGTGGGAGGCGGTCGCGCTGATGTCCACTCAGGAAGCCGCACAGTTTATGATCCGTGAATACGGACTCACAGATCCGGCAGATGTCATCGTCGCCGACTATAACAAAATTATGTTTGAAAACTACCGCCTCCGCATCCCTGCCAAGCCAGGCGCAGCAGAATACCTGCAGAAGCTGAAAGAGGCCGGTGTTACCATCAGCATCTGTTCTGCTACAGCTGTACCCCTTGTCGAAATGACTTTGAACAGGCTTGGGCTGAGAGAATACTTTTCCTGCCTGACCAGCTGTGATGAAGTAGGGGTCGGAAAACGGGAACCGGATGTTTTCCAACTGGCTGTTTCCCGTTTAGGCGTGAAGCCGGAAGACTGCGTCATGTATGAGGATTCAGATTTCGGAATCCGCACTGCACAATCTATCGGCATGCATGTGGCCGGTGTTTATGATCCTTCCTGCCTCACAGAATCCTCTGTAGTAAGAGGGTGGTGCGGGAAAAGATATATCGAAGATTACAGAGGGATCAGTCTGTATCCCCAGGAAGTATAAAGAGAAGGGGCAGCCCCCTTCTTTTTTTCGTATAGGAAATATGAGGGGCCGGGGGAGTTGACGTCAGCTTGCGGACTTTGTTCTTTTGAAAAAATACTGACAAAAAAAACGGATTGTGATACTTTAAATATTATAAAATGAGTTTTCAGGAGGAAGCTGCTTATGCCGCCCGGAGGAGGTTTTGGAGGTCCCATGCGTCAGGGCTTCATGACAGAAGAAGAAAAAAACAGCCAGCCCAAGATAACCGGAGCTTTACTGAAACGCGTGTTTTCCTATCTGGCGCCATACAGCAGGCAGCTGTTCCTTGTGCTGGCCTGTATTCTGGTTTCTTCCGTTTTCAGCCTGCTGCCATCTATACTTACAGGAAAGATTATTGATGAGGGTCTGATCAGGCAGGATCTGAAAGCTCTGATCACGTATATTGTTCTATCCCTGGCAGTGACACTGGGAGCGAATCTGATCGGTGTAGCTGAAAGCTATATCAACACCTGGATTGCGCAGCATATTACGTTTGATATGCGGAACCAGATGTTCTCCCACATGCAGAAAATGTCCCAGCGGTTCTTTACGACGAACAACCAGGGGGACATTATCACCCGCATGACCAGTGATATTGACGGTGTAAAACAGGTCATTACAAGTACCTTTACCAGCATCCTGTCGAATGTGATCACCCTGATTGTGGCCTTGATCGCCATGTTTCAGAAAAACTGGCTTGTAGCCCTGATCGGAATCGTCATTGTTCCTCTGTTTACCCTGCCAACCCGTCATGCCGGAAAGACCCGGTGGACGCTGACCAGAGAAGCCCAGACCTGCAACGACGAGATCAACGGGATTCTGAATGAAACCATGTCCGTCAGCGGCCAGCTGCTGGTGAAGCTTTTCGGAAAAGAAAACTACGAATTCCAGCGTTACCAAAAAGCCAATGAACGGATGATAAAGCTGAATATCCGTGAAAGTATGGCCGGCCGCTGGTTCCGGGTAGTTCTTTCCACTTTTGCCAGCATCGGTCCCATGCTGATCTACCTGGCAGGCGGCATCCTGATGATGAAATACGATGCGAACCTGACCGTCGGCGATATTACCGTGCTGGTTGCCCTGCTGGGAAAAATGTATATGCCCGTCAATTCGCTGATGAATATCCAGGTGGACTGGATCCGTTCCATGGCGCTGTTCACCCGCATTTTCGAATATTTCGATATGAAGGTGGAAATCGAAAATCCGAAGAATCCTGTAAAACCGGCCGGAACCGGCGGAGAAGTGGATTTCGAACATGTGGACTTTTCCTATGAAAAGGGAAAGCCTATTCTGAAGGATGTGAGTTTTTCCCTGAAGAGCGGGGACAGCGTGGCGATCGTGGGACCTTCGGGATCCGGGAAGAGTACGATTATCAATCTGATCCCCCGTCTGTACGATGTTGACGCCGGTACGGTTTCGTTTGGCGGTGTGGATGTACGCAAGCTGGATCTGACCTTTCTGCGTCAGCATATCGGGGTAGTTTCCCAGGAAACATATCTGTTCAACGGGTCAATCCGGGACAACCTGCTGTATGCAAAGCCGGATGCTACCGAAGAGGAGATGGTGGAAGCCTGCCGCAAAGCGAATATCTATGATTTTATCGAAAAACAGGAAACCGGTCTGGATACTCTGGTGGGCAACCGCGGCCTGAAGCTTTCCGGCGGGGAAAAGCAGAGAATTTCCATTGCCCGGGTACTGCTGAAGAATCCGGCTCTCTTTATTTTCGATGAGGCTACTTCAGCATTGGATTCCATTTCCGAAAGCAAAATCCAGGAAGCCATTGACCCGATCATCAATTCCCGCACCAGCATCCTGATCGCCCACCGCCTGTCCACCATTCTCGCCGCTGATGAAATCCTGGTTGTGAAGGATGGGGAGATCGTCGAACGCGGTCAGCATAAAGATCTGGTAAAAGCCGGCGGTGTTTATACGGAACTGTATGAAACCCAGTTCCACAGAGAAGAAGGGCAGGAGACCGGAGAAACAGATCTGGAGCATCAGCCGCTGGAAAGCGAGGATGCTCTTGAATACGAGCTTTCAGGCCAGCTTCCTGCCGAATGGAATCCGGTCAGGCATCAGCCTCTGGAATGAGCACAGGATTTCAGAAGATCTTTCGTTTTTCTTTTCTGGACGGACAGAAAAGCCTGTGGTACAATAAACAGGAGTGTTGGTCTGATTCAAGTTTTGAATACAGGGAGGATAATACAGCATGTATATTCAGGAATCCAATAAGATCTGGGTGGCAACAGGAACCCGGGCCGTGTTTCTGCAGCCTTCCATGGCCAACCGCCATGGTCTGATCGCCGGCGCTACCGGTACCGGAAAAACCGTTACCCTGAAAGTAATCGCGGAATCGTTCAGTGAGATGGGCGTACCGGTCTTCGTGGCTGATATCAAAGGTGACCTCACCGGCATGTGCGAACCCGGCACCGAGAATAAACATGTACGCCGCAGCATGGACAATATGGGGCTCCCGGAAATGGGGTATCACTTCGATTCCTATCCGGTACGTTTCTTTGATGTATATGGCAAGCAGGGACACCCGGTCCGCACCACTGTCACCGACATGGGGCCGGATCTCATCGCCCGTCTTCTGGGGCTTTCGGAAGCCCAGACCGGAGCACTTCAGATCGTTTTCAAGGTAGCGGATGACCAGGGACTGGCACTTCTGGATTTTAAAGATCTCCGCAGCATGGTCCAGTATGTGGGGGATCATGCCTCAGAATTCCGCACCCAGTACGGTTTCCTTTCCGGAGCTTCCGTCGGTGCCGTACAGCGTTCCCTTCTTGCCCTGGAAAATGAAGGAGCCGACCAGTTCTTCGGGGAACCTGCTCTTGATATCGAGGACTGGATGGCCCAGGCAAAGGATGGACGCGGTGTCATGAATATTCTGGAATGTTCTGAACTGTTCCAGCATCCCCTGCTTTATTCTTCTTTCCTGCTGTGGATGCTTTCAGAACTGTATGAAAAGCTTCCGGAAGTCGGAGACGTAGAAAAACCGAAGATTGCTTTCTTCTTTGATGAAGCACATCTGCTTTTTAATGACGCGCCGAAAGCTCTGCTGGCTAAGGTGGAGCAGGTCGTACGCCTGATCCGTTCCAAGGGGGTGAGTGTCTGGTTTATCACACAGAATCCTTCCGATATTCCTGAAAGCGTTCTGGGCCAGATCGGCAACCGTGTGCAGCATGCCCTCCGCGCCTATACTCCGAATGAGCAGAAAGCGCTTCGTTATGCCGCCAGGTCTTTCCGCAGTAATCCTGCTTTTGATACAGAACGCGTACTGCAGGAACTGGCTACCGGGGAAGCCCTGGTCTCCATGCTGGATGCCAAGGGTACTCCGACTATGGTGGAACGTGCGAATATCCTGCCTCCCATGAGTTCCATGAACATTGCGGATGAAGCTGTGGTACGGCGTGTGATGGCAGAAAGCCCTCTGGGAGAAAAATACGACGAAACGATAGACCGCGAATCCGCGTATGAGATTCTGAACGCCAAGCGCGTGGAAGAGGAAGAGGCCGCCGCTGCGGCAGCGAAAGCGGAAGAAGAAGAGAAAGCCCGGAAAGAACAGGAGAAGGCAGAAGAAAAAGCCCGGAAGGAACGGGAAAAAGAAGAAGCCCGTATCGCCAAAGAAAAGGCAAAAGAAGAAAAAGAAAAGGCCGCTCAGCAGAAGAAGAAGACGAAAGCGGTCGAAAAATTCATCAGCTCTGCAGCCAACACAGCAGGCCGCGAACTGGGGAAGAAATTCATTCGCGGCATTCTCGGAAATCTGAAATAGGGAAATCTAAAATGAATATTGCAGAACAACTGGAAGAATTACAGGTAAAGGCTTTACGGGATAAAGAACTGCGGGCAAGTCTGCTGGAAACACGCCGGGCAGCTGACCCGATCGGTGCTTTCTGTGAAAAAGCCCGTTCTATGGGATACGAAATCTATCCTATGGAACTGATTGTGGCAGGGGAAGAGTTCTATGCTTCCTACCGCCGAAGCACCAACGGCGGCGGAGAAAATTCTCCGAAGCTGAAGGGAGAGGATGATTTTTATGAAATGTTTTTCAGCGTGCTGGAAGCTGCTCCGTAAATCCACGGATCTTATGGGAGAAGAACGGAATCAGTTTTCAGCTTTGAAGCAGGTATCAAAAAAGGCTGCCCGGTTATGGCTGGTTTTTGGAATCGCCATGGTTTTCAGCCTGACCGGTATTCTGCAGGCAAAGCCGGTTTCTGCTTCAGAAAACTCTCTGGAGAGTTCTACGGCAGAAGAGAACACCGGTAATGAAGAAACAGTAACAAAAGATGAAGAGGATCCCCCAGTACAGGATCCTTCCTCAGAGGAGAACAGCCCCTCCGTAATTGAGTCCCCTTCTGCAGAGGAGAGTACAACAAAGGCTCCTAGAATCGTACGCAGCGGAAAAACGGGAGACCTGGACTGGGTTCTGAAAAGTGACGGATCCCTGACTATCTCCGGCAATGGCGTTATGAAAAACTATGGAAGCCAGTATTCATCCAACCGCTCTCCCTGGAGCTACAGTGGAGCTGTGACGCAGGTGATTGTTGAGGATGGAGTCACCGGAATCGGGAACTATGCCTTTTTCTACTGCAGGAACCTGAAAACGGTTTCACTTCCCTCCACCTGCCGGAGCATTGGCAGCGGTGCTTTCTGCGGCTGCAGCCGGCTTCAGAATCTGACACTACCCGTGGGGGTGGCACGGATCCGCGCCTATACCTTTAATGGCTGTACCTCCCTTACGAGTCTTGACATACCGTCCGGGGTTACGGTTATTGAAAAATATGCGTTTGCAAACTGCACCAGGATGACAGGAATCTCCTTGCCGGCAGGTCTGGCAGAGATCGGAAAAAGTGCATTTCACCAGTGTACCAGCCTTTCCGGAATCAAACTTCCTTCTACGGTTACATACCTCGGCAGCCATGCTTTTTACAGATGTACCGGGCTGAAGAAAGCAGTGCTTTCCAAAAAGCTGAAAAGTATTGAAACGCTGACATTTTATCAGTGCTCGCAGCTTACAAAAATAGCTGTCCCTGCAAGTGTTTCAGCCATAGAAAAACGTGCTTTTTCAGGATGCACCGGTCTGAAGACGGTAACATTTTCCACAGGTCTGAAAACCATAGGAGAAGAAGCTTTCCGCGACTGCAGCGCCATAAGGACGCTTGCCTTCCCTTCGAAAACGGCCGTCCTGGAATACGGTGCTTTTATGGGATGTTCCGGCCTGAAAACCGTAAAAGGCGGCGCTGGTTTTACTACTTTAGGGAATTCCGCTTTTTCCGGCTGCTCAGCTCTTACCAGTATATCCTTAGGGAAAAAACTGACGCTGATCGGTTCCAGCTGTTTTCTGAACTGTAAAAATCTTCGGAAAATCACCATTCCTGCCACCGTTACAAAAATCGGCTGGAACGCTTTCTACGGCTGCAAAAAGCTGAAGACCATCGTGATCGTTGCGAAGAAGCTTTCCGCCTCGTCTGTAGGTGCCAATGCCTTCGCCGGTACTCCGAAGAAAACCACAGTGACAGTTCCGAAAAAGTATGTGAAGCCTTATAAAGCCTGGCTGCTGCAGCGTGGACTCAATGCCAAAGCAAAGGTTGTCGGAAAATAATTTAAGAAAAAGGATGACTTAAAAAACAACAGCTTCGGGCTTTTCCCGAAGCTGTTGCCTTCTATATTATAGAAAATTCCAGCGGATTCACAATGTGCTGCATTTATTCTTTATCCGTAATGGAAGCATGCAGCTCCTGCAGTGAAACAACGTCGCCCCGCCCGCTCTTTTCCACGCGGCGGATACCGGTCGCAGTAGCTCTGGCAGCTGCCATAGTTGTTACATACGGGATCTTCGCCTTAATAGCGGCTTTCCGCAGATAACTGTCGTCATGGGCGCCGGTCTTTCCGACAGGAGTATTGACAATCACGTCGATTTCACCGTTGGTGATCAGGTCCAGAATGTTCGGCCGTCCCTGGTGCAGCTTGTGAACCTTTGTGGCCTGAATACCTGCTGCATTCAGCATGTCACAAGTGTTTCCGGTCGCGAGAATACGGAAGCCATCGTCTGCAAAGATCTGCGCGATTTCCACCAGTTCAGGTTTATCCTTGTCGCTGATAGAGAAGAGTACCGTACCTTCCGTCGGCAGCTTGGTCTGGGTGGCTTCTTCTGCCTTGAAGAAAGCGCCGCCGACATTCGGTGACAGTCCCAGAACTTCACCGGTAGAGCGCATCTCCGGACCGAGAAGAGGATCGACTTCCGGGAACATGTTAAAGGGAAAGACTGCTTCTTTGACGCCGTAGTAGGGGATATGCTGTTCCTTCAGAGCGGGAACAGGGCTGGGTCTTCCGGTCAGTTCTGAGGTAATGATATCCGTAGCGATCGGCACCATCCGGATATTGCAGACCTTGGAAACCAGCGGAACCGTACGGGAAGCTCTGGGATTGGCCTCAAGTACAAAGACCTTGCCGTTTTCAATCGCGTACTGCATATTCATGAGACCGCGGACATTCATTTCCACTGCGATGCGCCGGGTATACTCTTTGATCGTAGCTACCGCCTCATCAGACAGATGCTTCGAAGGAATGATGCATGCTGAATCGCCGGAATGCACACCGGCCAGTTCAATATGCTCCATTACAGCAGGGACGAAAGCGTGTTTTCCGTCACTGATCGCATCCGCTTCGCATTCGGTAGCGTGGTTCAGGAACCGGTCAATCAGGATAGGGCGGTCAGGGGTTACGCCGACAGCGGCTGCCATATACCCCTTCATGCTTTCGTCGTCATAAACGACTTCCATACCGCGCCCGCCAAGTACATAAGAAGGACGTACCATAACAGGATATCCGATACGGTGCGCATCTGCCAGAGCTTCTTCAATGGTAGATGCCATTCCGGATTCCGGCATGGGAATTTCCAGCTTCTCCATCATGGCGCGGAACTGGTCCCGGTCCTCCGCAAGATCAATGACTGCAGGTGAGGTACCAAGTATCTTTACGCCGTTCTTTTTCAGAGATGCCGCCAGATTCAGAGGTGTCTGTCCGCCAAACTGCGCGATTACGCCTACAGGCTTTTCCTTTTTGTAGATGGAAAGTACATCTTCCAGGGTCAGAGGTTCAAAGTACAGCTTATCGGAAGTATCATAGTCTGTAGAAACCGTTTCAGGATTGCAGTTGACAATGATTGTTTCAAATCCCAGCTTCTTCAAGGCCAGAGAAGCATGTACACAGCAGTAATCGAACTCAATACCCTGACCAATACGGTTTGGACCGCCGCCAAGAATCATAACCTTGGGTTTATCCGTGCTTACAGGATTTTTGTCCGGAGCGTTGTAGGTGGAATAGTAGTAGGCGGAATTTTCCGTACCGCTGACATGCACACCTTCCCAGGCTTCTTCACAGCCCAGGGAAATGCGCTTCTCACGGATTTCCTGTTCGGGAATTCCCAGGAGAATGCTCAGATACTTGTCCGAGAAACCATCCTTCTTCGCAGCAATCAGCATCTCATCAGAGAGCTGGCTTCCGGCGCAGGCGGAAATGGCAGCTTCTTCTTCCACCAGTTCCTTCATCTGTTCAATAAACCACTTTTTCACATGGGTCAGTTCGTGAAGTTCATCGACGGTCAGACCTTTTTTGAGCCCCTCATACATGGCAAAATGACGTTCACTGCTGGGCGTAGCCAGAAGATTGCGAAGGTCTTCTTTGCTGAGTGCTTCGAGTTTGGCAACATGACCCAGTCCGTAACGGCCTGTTTCCAGGGAGCGGATAGCTTTCTGGAAAGCTTCTTTATAGGTTTTGCCGATACTCATGACTTCGCCGACGGCACGCATCTGTGTGCCCAGTTTGTCCTCAACACCTTTAAACTTTTCAAATGCCCAGCGGGCGAATTTGATAACGACATAATCCCCGTCAGGATGATATTTGTCAAGAGTACCGTATTTGCCGCAGGGAATATCTTTCAGAGTCAGGCCGCTGGCCAGCATGGCAGAAACCAGAGCGATCGGGAAACCGGTCGCCTTAGATGCCAGGGCGGAAGAGCGGGACGTTCTGGGGTTGATTTCGATCACAACGATACGATCCGTTATCGGATCGTGGGCGAACTGAACATTGGTACCGCCGATAACCTTTACAGATTCTACGATCTTATAAGCCTGTTCCTGCAGCCGTTTCTGGACATCTTCAGAAATGGTGAGCATGGGAGCTGAGCAGAAGGAATCACCGGTGTGAACGCCCATAGGGTCAATATTCTCAATGAAGCACACAGTGATCATGTTTCCGTCTGCATCGCGTACCACTTCCAGCTCCAGTTCTTCCCAGCCGAGGACGGACTCCTCAACCAGTACCTGGCCTACCAGACTGGCCTGCAGACCTCTTGCACAGACGGTTTTCAGTTCTTCTTTATTATATACCAGTCCGCCGCCGGCACCGCCCATCGTGTACGCCGGCCGGAGTACGACAGGATAGCCGAGTTCATCCGCGATATCCAGAGCTTCTTCCACAGAATAGGATACCTGGCTTCTGGCCATTTCGATTCCCAGGGCGTTCATGGCATTTTTAAATTCAATACGGTCTTCACCACGTTCAATGGCATCCACCTGCACACCGATTACCTGTACACCGTACTTATCCAGTATGCCTTCCTTCGCCAGTTCAGCGCAGAGATTCAGACCGGACTGTCCGCCCAGGTTGGGCAGCAGGGCATCGGGACGTTCCTTGGCGATAATCTGTTCCAGACGTTCCACATTCAAGGGTTCGATATAGGTAACGTCCGCCATTTCCGGATCGGTCATGATAGTTGCAGGATTCGAATTTACCAGAATGATCTCATAGCCAAGCTTCCGTAGTGCTTTGCAGGCCTGAGTGCCGGAGTAGTCGAATTCGCAGGCCTGACCAATGATGATCGGGCCGGAGCCGATAATCAGGACTTTATGGATGTCGGTTCTTTTTGGCATAAGCTGCCTCCTTTTCCGTAGCATTTCCGCGGGGACCAAACCGGCAGTATCCCCTCATCCGCCGATTTCTAACCAGTTATTATAACGAAATAGAAAACTCTTGTCATCCTGTTTTTTATGGCAATATAAAGAAATAATTGCAATCGGAATGGAAAACGCAATCTATAGTTTTGCATTTATTTCTCTTCTTTTTAATTAGTTGCATTTTTTTTGAAAACATGCTAAAATCTTAGGAGATTTTATCCGGCAACGTTGGTTTCCGGAAATTCTATAAAGAAAAGGAGAAGCTATGAGCCGATTAAGTTTGTTCCAATCCAATCAGGCCCAGCAGACGGTAGAAGAGCTGTATAAAGACATCTCACGGCGGATCAATGCGGCACAGCCCGGACTCTGTCCAGTGGATGTGGCCGCTTCCTTCGTGCATATCAGCCATGCCCAGTCCTGCGGTAAATGTGTTCCCTGCCGTATAGGTCTGGGTCAGCTGGAGCGCCTGCTCGATACCGTTCTGGATGGTACGGCGACCATGGACTCGCTGGACCTGATCGAACGTACCGCCAATTCTATTTATAAATCTGCGGACTGCTCCATTGGGGCAGAAGCGGCCCGTATGGTTCTTACCGGTCTGCATGGTTTCAGAGAAGACTATGTAGAGCACATTGAGCATGGACGCTGCAAGTGTCTCCAGAATCAGCCGGTTCCCTGCTCGTATCAGTGTCCTGCCCAGGTGGATGTTCCCGGCTATGTTTCCCTGATTCACGCCAAACGTTATGCGGAAGCAGTTGAACTGATCCGTAAGGACAATCCCTTCCCGGCTGCCTGCGGCCTGATCTGCGAGCATCCCTGTGAGATGCACTGCCGCCGCACTCTGGTGGACGATCCCATCAACATCCGCGGCCTGAAGCGCTACGCAGTGGAACATGAAGGCGAAATTCCCGAACCTCAGATGTATTCTCCCACCGGGAAGAAAGTGGCAGTGGTTGGCGGCGGCCCTTCCGGCCTGACAGCCGCCTGGTATCTGTCCCGCATGGGCCATTCCGTTACGGTTTACGAGCAGCGCGAGCATCTTGGCGGAATGATGCGTTACGGCATCCCTGCATATCGTCTGCCCCGCGAAATCCTGGACCATGAAATCGATGGCCTGAAGAAAGCGGGCTTTGAAACGGTAACCGGTGTTTCCGTCGGTAAAGACATCAACATCGATGAACTCCGTAAAAATAATGATGCCGTTTACATCGCAATCGGCGCCCATATCGGACAGAAAGTTGAGATCGAAGGCGAAGATGCTGACGGTGTTCTTTCCGCAGTGGAAATGCTCCGTTCCATCGGCGACGGCATTCATCCGGATTTCACCGGTCTGAGATGCGTTGTCATCGGCGGCGGCAATGTAGCAATGGATGTGGCCCGTTCTTCCATCCGTCTTGGAGCAAAGGACGTTATCGTAGCATACCGTCGGCGCAAGGAGGATATGCCTGCACTGGCGGAAGAAGTGGAAGGCGCTATCGCAGATGGCTGCGAGGTTATGGAAATGCACGCTCCGCTTCGGATTGAAAAGGACGAAGAGGGAAAAGTGGCAGCAATCTGGCTGCAGCCTCAGCTGGTCGGCATGATTCAGTGGGGCCGCCCGAAGCCCATGCCTGCCAAGGTGCCTCCGGTACGTATTCCCTGCGACCGCGTTCTGGTGGCAGTCGGCCAGGAAATCGATTCCGAACCATTCGGTAAAGCCGGAATCCCCGTTGCCCAGAAAAACCGTTTCAATGCAAGCCTTTATACCAAAGTCAAAGGCCTTGACAATGTTTACGCCGGCGGCGACTGCGTAACAGGTCCCGCTACCGTTATCAAGGCGATTGCAGCCGGTAAGATCGCCGCAGCCAATATCGACAAACATCTGGGATTCAATCATGAAATCCGCTGTGATATCGAACTGCCTACCATCGACTTTGATGACCACTATCCGCGCGGCCGCGTGAATATGAGAGAGCGTCCTGCGGCAGAACGCGTAAAAGATTTCAAACTGATGGAGTGCGCTATGACAGAGGAAGAGGCACTGCAGGAATCCGGCAGATGCCTGCATTGTGACCACTTTGGTTACGGAAGCTTCAGAGGAGGTCGAACAGAGAAATGGTAAATGTAAAGATAGATGGAATTTCCCTGCAGGTTCCCGAGAGAACCACGATTCTGGATGCTGCCGCCATGGCCGGTGTTAAGATACCGACTCTCTGCTACTGGAAAGGCCTGAACGAAATCGGCGCCTGCCGTGTCTGTCTCGTGGAAGTGGTTGGCCAGCAGCGTCTGTGCACAGCCTGCAACAATACAGTCTTTGAGGGTATGACGGTTTACACCAACAGCAAGAGTGTCCGTAATGCCCGCCGCAATAATGTTGAACTGATTCTTTCCCAGCACTACAGCCATTGCCCTACCTGTGCACGAAGCGGAAACTGCTCTCTGCAGAAGATGGCAAATGACCTGAACATTCAGGAAATTTCTTTCCCGAAGGATATTTCCGAACGCGAATACAGTCAGGATTTCCCGCTGATCCGTGACGAAACGAAGTGCATCAAATGTATGCGCTGCGTACAGGTCTGCGATAAGATCCAGGCTTCCCATGTCTGGGATGTCATCAATACAGGTTCCCGTATTACCATTGGCGTCAACGGGGCTTATACGCTGGAAGATTCTGACTGCGCCCTTTGCGGACAGTGCATTACCCATTGCCCTGTCGGTGCTCTGAAAGAACGGGATGACACCGAGAAGGTAATGGCTGCCATTGAAGATACCCGGAAAATTGTGCTCGTGCAGATTGCTCCCGCAGTCCGTACTGCCTGGGGTGAATATTTCGGCCTGACGCCGGATGTTGCCACCGTACAGCTTCTGGGAACTGCTCTTCGCAGAGCCGGTGTAAATTATGTATTTGATACGGATTTCTCTGCCGACCTTACCATCATGGAAGAAGGCAGCGAATTCCTGGAGAAGCTGGAACATGCAGATGAGAACAAGTTCCCTATGTTCACTTCCTGCTGCCCCGGCTGGGTGCGCTTCGTGAAAGCTCATTATCCTGAATATGTGGATCATCTTTCCACCGCGAAATCTCCTCAGCAGATGTTCGGCGCTGTAGCCAAGAGCTACTATGCTGAAAAGCTGGGCGTAGATCCCAAGCTGATATATTCCGTTTCCGTAATGCCTTGCCTTGCAAAGAAGCATGAAGCCGCGATTCCTGCCATGAATGATGCCTGCGGCGAGCCGGATGTAGACGCAGTTCTGACAACGCGTGAAGTAGTCCGCCTGATCCGCGCTGCCCACATTCAGCCGGCAGATCTGAAGCCGGAACCTCTGGATATGCCTCTTGGCATCGGCTCCGGCGCCGGCAATATCTTCGGTGCTACCGGTGGTGTTATGGAAGCCGCCCTTCGTTCTGCCTATTATCTGGTAACCGGCAAGAATCCGGAACCGGATGCATTCCAGGCAGTCCGTGGTATGGAAGGCTGGAAGGAAGCCACCTTTGACCTGGCCGGGAAACAGGTCCGCATAGCGGTAGTAAACGGTCTGGGCAATGCAAACAAGCTTCTGAAAGCCCTGAAAGCCGGTAAAGTTCAGTATGATTTCGTTGAAGTCATGGCATGTCCCGGCGGCTGCGTAGGCGGCGGCGGACAGCCTCTGTGCGATGGCGTCTTCATGGCTGAAAAGCGCGGTCCCGTCCTGTATGCACAGGATGCAGCGGGTACCTTACGGTTCTGCCACGAGAACCCGTCCATTCAGGCGATCTAC
The DNA here is from genome assembly GCA_902783295.1 of uncultured Lachnospiraceae bacterium. Taxonomy (GTDB): domain Bacteria; phylum Bacillota; class Clostridia; order Lachnospirales; family Lachnospiraceae; genus UBA3305. Next base: position 233 of record CACZQT010000234.1, on the reverse strand, counting down.
AAAGAATATCTTGACAAGCCGCTGTCCTGGAAGGCACATCATCTGCTTCATACCGACCACACCAAGTGGAAGATGCCTAAGGAACAGTAATTCAAATGCTTTGCTGACTGCGAGCCGGGGTACTGAACTGCCCCGGCTCGTTTTGCAAACCGAAGCCGGCTGTTTGGCTTTTCAGAGAAAAGGTGCGTCCACGATATTGTCTCACCGCAGGACGGTGTCGGAGGGGCTGCCGG